>NZ_JAANBJ010000022.1:0-182451 GCF_011394325.1 Staphylococcus sp. 11007852
CTCGTTATTTTTAACTTGATTTATCTGTAAAGTAACGTTTCACTTGTTCAATGACATTGTAACTCATAATAATTTTACCGTAATCATTTAAATATACTTCTGTTTTGTCTGAAGGCTCGGCATATTCAAGCACTTGACCATAAAAGTCATGAATAGGCTCTTCAGTTACATCTTGATCAAAATGAACCATATAGTAATATTCATTATTCACCATATATAATAAATCTTCATATGTTGTTAAATTTTGATTGTTTTGATGTGCGTATGCGATAAGTGTTTCTAAACTGTCAAATTTAAATACCAATGTTTTTGATGCTAACGCATGACTTTGTGTTTCTGATGTCGCTTGTTGTGATGATGCTTCATCCTCAACTGTATTATCATGAGTATCCGTTGTATGTGATTTTAAAGACTGTGCTAAAAGTTCATTTAACTGACTGTCAAACTCATCTAACGCATGATCTTCTTCAGACATTTGCATTAATTCATCGTTTTTAGATTTAGATATTGTTACTTCTACACCTTTTTCAAAAGCGTGAACTTGAATCCAAAGCGGGCCTTCAACAACAAAGTCCTCTTCTTGATTGATTTCTTCCATCATAGACCAAAAGAATTCTTCACCACGTTTGCGGTTCGTCCATAAGTCTTCACGTTTAAATCCACGTGCTTCAATATCTTTATATGTGATGAATAACTTTACAGTCATATCATCAATACGCTCTATTCTCATATCATCTCACTCCTCACAGTCGATGAATAGTAACCCTATTGTAGTAGACAAATTCAAAAAATACAATCTATTTGTTTATAGTATGCAATCTTTGTAAAAGTAATTTTATTTACCCCCTATGTCCTGACTTTACACAAAACATCATCCATAAACATTTCAAATTACTTCCGTAAAAAAACAAAAAACGAGCAACGCGTCATGACGTTACTCGATATCTCATACAAACCTAAATAGATTCATGATATTTAAATTAATCAACCATACGTTGTGCTTCTTGTAATTGGAACGTACGTACTTTTCGAGGTAAGAAGCGACGAATTTCATCTTCATTATACCCTACTTGTAAACGCTTATCGTCTAAGATAATCGGACGGCGTAAAATGCCAGGATTATCTTGAATGATGCCATATAAATCTTGTAATGGTAAAGCGTCGATATCGACGTTCAATTTTTGATACGTTTTAGAACGTGTAGAGATAATTTCATCTGTACCGTCTTCAGTCATTTTTAAAATTTGTTTTATTTCATCTAATGTTAAATGCTCAGAAAAAATATTTCGCTCCGTATACGGAATGTCATGTTCTTGTAACCATGCTTTCGCTTTACGGCAAGATGTGCAACTTGGTGAAGTAAATAATGTTACCATACATCTCACTCTCCTAATTGAATAAAAATTCATTAAAATTTTAACGTTTTAGTTTGTTTGCTCAATATATGTTTAAACAACTCAAATCTTTTTCTGTTTTTCTAACGCTATAGTTATATTATAGACAATCAACATTAAAATTAAATGAGAAATCTGTAAAAATAGTATTTATTTTAAATTATCAGTCTTTAGTATGAGACGATTCATTTACGATTTCTTATTACTTATCATATCATAACTTACAAACTAAGAAAATACTGTTACAATAGTAATGATTACCTTGAAAGAAAGTAGGCATTGTATATATGAAAACATTATTCTCAGGAATTCAACCGAGCGGTATCCCCACGCTAGGGAATTATATTGGGGCTTTAAAACAATTTGTTGATATTCAAGAAGACTACGATTGTTATTTTTGTATTGTAGATCAACATGCAATCACGGTGCCTCAAGACCGTTTAAAATTACGCCAACAAACACGTCAACTTGCTGCAATTTATTTAGCTGCTGGTCTTAACCCAGAAAAAATTACATTGTTCATACAGTCTGAAGTACCAGCACATGTACAAGCTGGTTGGATGCTTACAACCATTTCTTCTATTGGTGAGCTTGAGCGTATGACTCAATTTAAAGATAAAGCGCAAAAACAAAACGACGGTATTCCTGCTGGTTTATTAACGTACCCACCTTTAATGGCAGCGGACATTATTTTGTACAATACAGACATTGTTCCTGTTGGGGATGACCAAAAACAACATATTGAACTTACGCGGAATTTAGTTGACCGTTTCAATAGTCGTTATAACGATATATTAACTAAACCGGAAATTAAAATGCCAAAAGTTGGGGGACGTATTATGAGCTTACAAGACCCAACTAAAAAGATGAGTAAAAGTGATGATAACCAAAAGAATTTTATCTCTTTATTAGACGAGCCTCATATTGCTGCAAAAAAAATCAAAAGTGCAGTCACAGATTCTGATGGCCAAGTAAAATACGATAAAGAAAATAAACCTGGTATTTCTAACTTACTCACAATATATTCTAGCCTTACTAATGCATCCATTGACACGTTGGAAACACGTTATGCAAATGAAGGTTATGGTAAATTTAAAGGTGATCTGGCTGAAATCGTTGCAAACTTTTTAACAGACTTCCAAGCCAAATATAATGAATTCTATCAATCTGAACGTTTAGATGATATTTTAGATGAAGGTCGAGAAAAAGCCCACCGTACGTCATATAAAACACTTAAAAAGATGGAAAAAGCGATGGGACTAGGACGTAAACGCAAATAAAAAAACTGCACCCTTACTGAGATGAAGGGTGCAGTTTTTTTATTTTTCTTTCTTTTTACCTGTATCACGATCAATCGATTTATCAATATATGTGTACTTTAATGATGTATCGCCACCAATATTATGGTAACGTAGGTTTTTCACTTGTGGATTAGTTAAATGTGCTTCACCTTTTTGATATACAGGTGCAATTGGCGCTTCATCCAATAGTAATTCTTCAGCTTTAATGAGCATTTGATTACGTTCATCTGGTTTTTGGAGTAATTCACCATTGGCTTTTTTAAGCAACGCATCATACTCCTTATTGCCCCATCCTGTATTATTCGAAGCGTTTCCTGTAGTCATTATGTTTAAGAATGTCAATGGGTCTGGATAATCCGGTCCCCATCCTGATAATGAAATTTCATAGTTTTCACTTTGTTCACGCGCTAAACGTTGTTTAAATGGCAATTGTTGAATTTTTACCGTTATCCCCGGTAAATTAGATTCAACTTGCGCTTTAATAAATTCAGCAGAAATTTTCGATGCTGGTGTATCTTCAGTATTTAAAGTGAATGTAAATTTATCTTTACCTAATTCTTTTTTAGCTTTTTCAAAATTGTCTTTTGCTTTTTTAGGATCATATTTTAAAGGTGAGTGAATTTGATCAGTGAAGTCTTTACCATTCGGTGCATCAGCTGTGCCTTTAGCCGTAAAACCGTCAACTTCCTTAGAACCGTTGTTCAACACAGAATCTACATAGTCCTTTTTATTAATCGCTTGTGCAAAAGCCAGTCTCATATGACGGTTTTTGAGTTCAGGTACTTTGCCTTGATTTAATTTCAAGTAGAATGTGGATGCTAATAAACGTTTTTTCAATGCGGGTTCATCTTTATACTTTTCTACTTGTTCTGCAGAGATTGTTGTATCGTCAACAGATCCTGTATCATAAAGTGACGCCCCTGCTTGACCGTCTTTTAATACTTTATAATTTACTTTATCAAGTTTCACAACATCCTTATCCCAATATTTATCATTTTTTACTAATATAATTTTATCTTCTACAGCCCAGTCTTTAACTTTAAATGGACCATTGTACACACTTTTATCTTCAGATGTCCCATAACGTTCGCCATATTTTTTCACAACTTTTTCATTTTGAGGCATGAACGTCGCAAATGCTAACATTTCTTTATAATATGGAACAGGTTTAGTCAACTCAAAACGGAGCGTATGATCGTCTATCGCTTTCACACCTAAGTCATTTAAACCCTTTTTCCCCATATTAACGGCCTCGGCATTTTTAATATCATACATAATATATGCATATTCTGAAGCTGTGTTAGGATCTAAAACGCGCTTCCAAGCAAACTCAAAATCATGTGCAGTTACAGGATCACCATTAGACCATTTTGCATCTTTACGTAAATGAATGGTCCACGTTTTACCACCATTACTGATTTCTGGATCGCCTTTAGCCACACCTGGCTCTGCTTTATCTTCTGCGTTCATGACGTATAAGCCTTCATAAACTTGATTGAATTTATCAAAACTTACCGTATCCGTCACTTTTGCTGTATCTAAAGATGACATATCTTGTGGAATGACTTTACGAAATACTTGACCTTTATTATCATAAATGCCTTCTGCGTTGCCACATGCACTTAAAATTAACATGGCGATAATACTTGATATTAATATTCTCCATTTCCCTTGTTTCAATTGAAATTCCCCCTTTCTCTATGTTATACGTGTATTTCCTGTTGATTTTTAAATGCCTTTAATTCTTCTTCCGTTGCGAGGACATAATGATTTGGTGAAAAGGCTTTTAATTCTCTAGATGCATCTGGATTTTTTTCACCTTCATACGCAAAACGTTTTCTTGAACGTTCACTATCAGGATCTGGCTGAGGAACGGCAGAGAGTAATGATTTCGTATAAGGGTGTAGCGGTTGATTATAAATCTCATCTGCTGGTCCAAGCTCCACAATTTTACCTAAATGCATGACCGCAATACGGTCTGAAATATATTTCACCATGGATAAGTCATGTGCAATAAACAAAAACGTAATATTCCGTTCACGTTGTAATTTTTGCATTAAATTTACTACTTGTGCTTGAATCGATACATCCAGAGCTGAAATGGGTTCATCTGCAATAATAAATTCTGGTTCTACAGCTAAAGCGCGCGCAATACCAATACGTTGACGTTGTCCACCTGAGAACTCATGTGGATAACGATTGGCATGACTTTTACGTAAGCCAACGGTTTCAAGTAAATCGTACACGCGTTTTTTTCTATCTTTTTTATCTTTTGCAAGTCCATGAATATCTATACCTTCTGCGACAATATCCATGACTTTGAGCCTTGGGTTGAGCGACGCATATGGATCTTGGAAAATCATTTGGATTTTCTTATTGAACTTCAGTAAGTCTTTTCTTTTTTTAATACTTTGTATATTAACCCCTTCGTATAGCACCTGACCGTCTGTGACATCATTCAATTTAATAATCGCCTTTCCTGTTGTGGATTTACCCGAGCCAGATTCACCAACAAGTCCGAACGTTTCCCCTTTATAAATATCAAATGAAATATCATCAATCGCGCGTACTTCATTACGTTTACCTTGATTAAAATATTGTTTTAAGTTTTTGACTTCTACTAAAATCTCTTTTTCCACCATTAAAACGACACCCTTTCTACACGTTCTGGTTTCGCAAAATTATTAGGCATAGGACGTTGTTTACGCTTGACTAATTCTGGTGGGTCCACTTTTGGTGCCCGTTCATCTAACAACCACGAACGCACATAATGCGTTGGTGACACACGATACCATGGTGGTGCTTCTTTAAAATCTATGGCCAATGCATACTCACTACGAGCTGCAAACGCATCTCCTTTTGGTGGATGAACTAAATCCGGTGGCGATCCAGGAATCGCACGTAAAGCTGTTGAGCCCTCTGTTTCTAGGTCAGGCATTGATGATAATAGTCCCCACGTATACGGATGTTTCGGGTCATAAAATATTTCATCCACATCCCCCGTTTCAATCATCTGTCCGCCATACATAACCGCAACACGGTCTGCAACATTTGCAACGACACCTAAATCATGCGTGATGAAAATAATTGATGTATCAATCTTATGTTGGAGCTCTTTCATTAAATCTAAAATTTGTGCTTGCATGGTCACATCTAAAGCGGTTGTCGGTTCATCTGCAATCAGAATTTTTGGTTCACACGCAAGTGCTAATGCAATGACGATACGTTGACGTTGTCCTCCAGAAAATTGATGTGGATATGCATTGAATCGTTCTTTCACACGTTTTAAACCCACCAATTCTAACAATTCGATGGCGCGCTTTTTCGCATCAGCCTTATTTAAACCGATATGTTTAATAATAGGTTCCATGACTTGTTTTCCAATTTTCATAGTAGGATTCAGTGATGTCATTGGATCTTGGAAAATCATCGAAATTTCTTTACCACGCAACTTCATTAATTCTTTTTCTGATTTTTTGGTTAAGTCTTCGCCATTAAACATAATACTGCCTTGTTTTATGCGACCTGACTTACCTTGGAACAATTTCGTAATAGCTTTTGTCGTTACAGATTTACCTGAACCCGACTCACCTACAATCGCTAATGTTTCCCCTTTGTTTAAATAAAAATCTACACCACGAACCGCTTGCACTTCCCCTACTTCGATATCAAAAGAGACATGCAAGTCATTTACTTCAATTACACGTTCTGACATTTGTCATACCTCCTTTATTTTCGCATTTTAGGGTCAAATGCATCTCTTAAACCGTCACTAAATAGATAGAAAAATAGAATCAATAAACTTAAAATAAATGCTGGGATAAATAATTGGTGCGGATGGATTAGTAACATCGCACGTCCCTCATTTACAAGTGAACCTAAAGACGTTTGTGGTGCTGGCACACCAATACCAATAAAGCTTAAAAATGCCTCAAAGAAAATCGCGTTTGGCACTGTAAACATAGACGTTACGATAATCGCGCCTAACGTATTAGGTAAAATATGTTTGAAGATTAATTTTAAATTAGACGTCCCTAACGTACGTGATGCTAAGACGAATTCTTGATTTTTCAATTTTAAGAATTCTCCGCGCACAACACGACTCATGCCTATCCATCCCGTGATAGCCATAGCTAAGATAATCGTCCAAATTGAAGGTTCAAAAATCAATACGAATAAAATAACTACGATAAGAGTTGGAATTGAAGAAATAATTTCAATGACACGTTGCATAAAATCATCGACTCGACCACCAAAATAGCCTGATATCGCACCATATATAACCCCAATAAAGATATCTAGTAAAGCAGCGACTAAGCCAATAAATAATGATACTTGCGCACCTTGCCATGTTCTAGTCCAAATATCCCGACCTAATTGATCTGTTCCAAACCAAAAGTTTTGTTTTACATGTGCTTTGTCATACGCGTTACCATCTACCCCTTCGCCATCAAATGGTAAAAATGGAATTTGATCTAAAACCGCAATTTTAGGCGGTAAATTACGACGTTCAACATCTTGTTCAGCAAAGTCGTGAGAACTAATTAATGGTCCTACAATGGCTAATATTAAAATGATAATAAGCCCAATCATCCCAACTACTGCTAATTTGTTACGAGTTAGTTGTGACCATGCATCTTGCCAAAATGTGCGTCCCTCTCTTTGGAAATCTTGTTCACTACTATCAGGTGCGCCTGTACGAATAAAATCTTCGTGCATAATACCTGAAGTTTGGGCGACAGTTGCGCCAGAATGGTCATCTCTAGGTAAAGTACGTTCTTCTTTCGTCATTACTTTTTACCCCCTTGCAAACGAATTCTAGGATCGATAAGACCATAAAGAATATCGACGATAAAGATAGATACAATGAATAATGTACTAAATAATAGTGTAATCGCCATAATGACTGAAAAGTCATTCGTTGTAATTGCGCGTACGAACTGATCCCCTAAACCAGGCACGCCAAAGATATTCTCAATCGTCAGAGTCCCTGTTAAAATACTCGCTAACATTGGAACTAAAATTGTAATAACAGGTATCAGCGCATTTCGTAGTGCGTGTCCAAATAAAACGCGTTGTGTTGAATTCCCTTTTGCTCGAGCCAGTAATATGTAATCTGAACTCAACACTTCAATCATTTCAGCACGTATGTAGCGTGCAACTGTTGCAACAACAACTGCTGATAGTGCGAGTGATGGTAATATCGCTGTTGAGATACCTTCCCAACCTGCAACCGGAAACCATTGTAAACGTACAGCAAATACATATTGTAATAATACAGCTAATACGAATGACGGTACCGATATCGCAATAACGGATATAAAGGTCGCAAGATAATCCACCCACGTATTTTGTCGGGTTGCCGCAATGACTCCAAGCAACAATCCTACTATGACACCAATAATCATTGAAAAGAGCCCCATTTGAAATGAAGGCACAAGTCTCGGTTTAATCAAATCCCATACCGGTTGATTGTCATATTGGAATGA
The DNA here is from genome assembly GCF_011394325.1 of Staphylococcus sp. 11007852. Classification (NCBI taxonomy): domain Bacteria; kingdom Bacillati; phylum Bacillota; class Bacilli; order Caryophanales; family Staphylococcaceae; genus Staphylococcus; species Staphylococcus sp. 11007852. The sequence goes on from NZ_JAANBJ010000022.1 coordinate 8,185, forward strand.
ATTACCAAAATCACCTTTGACAACATTCGCCATATAATTTCCATATTGGATTGGTAGCGGATCATTTAATCCATACTTTTCGTTTAACATCGTTTTTTGCTCTTCACTTAACTTTTCGTCGTTAAACGGTGATCCGGGCATCAATTTCATAAGGAAAAATGTGATTGAAATAATAATAAATAGTGATATCACCATGTATAACAATCGCTTAAGTGTATATCTAAGCATCAAACATACCCCCTTGTGTGTAATTAACATTCCCTTCAAAATTTTCAGAAATATTAACAATATTATAATCACAAGGGTTCAAATTAATCAATATCATTTCAATTTACAGTGATAAAGAAATTGACATGAAATAGCTTTATATCAACACATCATTCTATAAAAAATAATTTACAACCAACTGAAAACACTTCAAATTAATAGGGTCGTAGGTTACAATAATCTAAAACAATGTGTAAGGAATGAAGTTATGTCACACCTACCTCAACGATCTTGGGTTTACATTGGTATCACCCCTTTATTTACGATTATTTCATGGTTAATGAGTACACATACTTGGACCCACTTTATTAATTTATTTTTTACTTTTTCAATTATTTTTGCGATTTTGTTATTCACACTTTTAGTCATTCAAGAAGGGATATTAGATGTCACAAGTTTCGGATTTAGACGTTTCAAGTATCAGTTGATGCGTAAAAAGGATAAAGGGCGTTACGAATCCGATGATTTTTTTAATCCTAAACAACCTAAGAAAAAAGAGTATGTCGTACAATCTTGGATAAAGCCAGCATTATATGTACATGTATTTTATATCGTGTTGTCATTTATTCTTGCGTTTACTGTACAGTAAACATACATTTTTGTGCATATATCTAAGCACATATGTTTTTCTAGAAAAGACATCTGTGCTTTTATATTTATATTCAAATCGTTTGAAGAAATGAGCAATGTGTTAAACCAACATCAATAAGTCATATAAGTTGACCTATTAGAATCGTGACGCATTTCTACTATTATATATGTATTTGCAAAATGTACATCAAAATGAAAATATAATTTGTATACACGTGACAAACACTTTTGAATAATTACTCAAAATCATACAAAAAAAGAATTGAGTTATCACGCAACTGTCGCGCTGTAATAATCTCAATTCTTAACCATTTTATTTTGTATTTATGCGTCGTATTTCTTAAATATTAATACGGCGTTATGACCACCAAATCCTAAACTGTTACTCATTGCATAGTTGATATCACAATCAACTGCTTTGTTTGGTGTAATATCTAAATCAATTTCAGGGTCGTTTTTCTCAACATGAATCGTTGGTGCAATCTTTTTATCTCTAATTGAAAGTACAGAGAAAATTGCCTCAACACCACCTGTTGCGCCGAGTAAATGACCAGTCATAGATTTTGTTGAACTGATCTTGAGTTGTTTTGCCGCTTCGCCAAATGTATTTTTAATGGCTTTAATCTCAAATAAATCACCCACTGGCGTACTTGTACCATGCGCATTCAAATATTGAATGTCACTTGGTTGGATGCCAGCATCTTTAATCGCCGCTTCCATGGCACGTGAACCACCTTCACCATCTGGACCAGGTGCTGTAATATGATGTGCATCACCCGTAGAACCGTAACCCACAATTTCAGCATAGATTTTCGCACCACGTGCTTGCGCTGATTCAAGTGATTCTAAAATAAGAATCCCTGCACCTTCACCCATTACAAAACCATCGCGTCCTTCTTGGAATGGACGACATGCAGTTTCAATGTCATCGTTCGTAGATAATGCGCGACTCGCGCTGAATCCTGCAATTGCCATATGTGTAATAGGCGCTTCCGTACCACCAGCAATCATCGCGTCTGCATCGCCACGTTCAATGAATTTAAACGCTTCACCAATAGAGTTCGTCGCTGTCGCACATGCTGTAACAGTTGCACCATTTGGTCCCTTAGCACCTAAATCGATAGATACTTGTCCAGTGGCCATATCTGGAATAAGCATCGGTACGAAAAATGGACTAACGCGACGTGGTCCTTTTTTCTTTAATAAATCATAGGCTTCCTCAAACGTTTCCATGCCACCAATACCAGAACCAATCCAAACACCCACTCTATCAGCATTTGATTCATCAATTGTTAAACCAGAATCTTTTAATGCTTCTCTCGCTGCTACAACCGCATATTGTGTAAAACGAGACATTTTGCGTGTTTCTTTTTTAGGAATGTGGTCTTCAATATTAAATCCTTTTAATTCTCCACCTATGTGAACATTATAAGGTTCTGTATCAATACGTGTAATTTTGTCAATACCATTGACACCCTTTAAGGCATTTTCCCACATCGTAGGTACGTCATTTCCAATTGGCGATAATGCACCTAATCCAGTAACTACGACACGTTGTTTTTTAGTCATCTCAGTTCCTCCTCTACTATTTTCCCCATCGAATTACTAGTGAACCCCAAGTTAGTCCGCCACCAAAGCCAACTAAAACGAGCACATCATCGTCTTTAATTCGACCAGCTTTTAATTCTTCAGAAATACTTAATGGAATGGATGCCGCTGAAGTATTACCATATTTATCCACCGACACGCTCATTTTTTCTTTCGGAATGTTTAATCTTTGACGTGCAGATTCCATAATACGAATATTTGCTTGATGTGGCACAAATAAATCAATATCCTCTGGCTTTAAATTTGCTTTTTCAACTACACGTAATGAAGAATCTCCCATAATACGTACCGCAAATTTAAACACTTCACGTCCATTCATTCTTATAAAATCTGTCTCTTGTTCTTGGTAAAGGTACTTACCGCCAACACCATCAGATCCTAATTCATAACTTAGAATACCACGGTTGGCTGATACTTCGCCAATGATAGCCGCTCCGGCACCATCACCGAATAAAATTGCAGTAGAACGATCTTCTAAATCTGTAATACCTGATAAACGATCAGCACCTACGACAAGCACATTTTTATAGTCTCCTGATAATACAAATGCTCTTGCAGTTACAATCCCGTACATAAAACCTGTACATGCCGCGAGTTGATCTACAGATGCTACTTTATTTAAACCTAATCGATGTTGTAAAATATTAGCAACGGTTGGGAAGCGATGATCACCACTTGATGTTGCCACTATAACCATGTCGATATCATCTTTATCAATACCTGCATCTTCAATTGCACGTACACTTGCTTCATATGCTAAATCTGACGTTTTTTCGTCATCTTTTGCCCATCTTCGTTCTTTAATCCCAGTCATTTGGGAAATCCATTCATCTGATGTATCAAGGTATGATTCAAAGTGCGCATTGTCAACAACGCGTTCTGGTGCGTATGCCCCAAATCCTTTAATACCTACATTCATGGTTTGAACACCTTCTTCATATATTTTTAATACCAGGTATTAATTTACCATATTGACATTAAAAAAGACAAGTCTTATACTATCACGACTATACAAAACAAACCAAGACACTTATAATAGAATTATCAGTAAAAATGGAGGCATATCGCAATGAAATACTTCTTTACATTCTTTTGGGCGGTACTCTTATTAGAGATGGTTAATTTCGTACTTAATAGTCTCAATGGTGGTGGCCCTATTAACTTTATCGCGCCACTTATCTTAGCTGCATTGATGGTCCTTATCGTTGTATTAATTGATAGCGCAATTAAACCTGATACATACCATCCAGTGAAAGATACACAAAAGTAATTTTTGAAAGGCATTGATTTAATGCTTTCTAAATGGTTTTGTAGAGGCGTAAATCGAATATAGATGATCACAATAAAACCTTCAAAATTCATTTCATCGAATTTTGAAGGTTTTATTTGTTCTATACGCATCACTATGTGTGCTGTCCATTAATCGCTAAATCTTCATGTAGATACCCAATCAAAATTTTAAGAGACGGCTCACTATTTTGGAAGAAAACATTTAACGACATCACTAACACTTAAAGCTATTTCATATAAAAAAAGAGACCATAAGGAATGCTCAAACTACAAGCTATTCTCCTTATCGTCTCAATCAATCTATTTAAATTTTAATCGGTATGATCGCTTTTAAACCTCATGCGGTTTTTGAACTTCGAAAGTCATTTCACCATTTTTGATGTCACCATAAACGTGTGTACCTTCTGGAAGGTTTTCTTTAATCATCATACGTGCTAATGGTGTTTCAACATGACGTTGAACGAAACGTTTCAATGGTCGTGCACCAAATTGTGGTTCATACGCAGTTTCGCCCATCCATTTTTTCGCAGCATCAGATATTTCTAATGTGATACGTTGATCTGTAAGACGCATATTTAAGTTTCTCAATACTTTATCTACGATTAACTGCATGTCATCAACAGATAATGGTTTAAATAAGACAATGTCATCCATACGGTTTAATATTTCAGGTTTAAAATAACTATGCAAGCTATCCATCACCGCTTTTTCCGTGTCTTCTGTAATTTCTCCAGTATCTTTCACACGGTCAAGTAAAATTTGAGAACCAATATTACTTGTCATGATGATAATTGTATTTTTAAAGTCTACACTTCTACCTTTAGAGTCAGTTAAACGACCATCATCTAAAATTTGAAGTAAAACATTGAACACATCAGAATGTGCTTTTTCAATTTCATCTAATAAAATTACTGAATACGGATTACGTCTAACGGCTTCTGTTAATTGTCCACCTTCATCATGACCGACATAACCTGGAGGCGCCCCGATAAGACGCGATACAGCGTGTTTTTCCATATATTCACTCATGTCGATTCGAATCATATGACGTTCTGAATCAAATAATGTTGAAGCTAATGATTTTGCAAGCTCTGTTTTACCGACCCCAGTTGGACCTAAGAATAAAAATGACCCAATAGGACGATCCGGATCTTTAATACCTGCACGCGCACGGACTACCGCATCTGCCACTAAATCAACTGCTCTGTCTTGCCCTACAACACGTTCATGTAAAATATCTGATAATCCTAATAGTTTTTCTCGTTCTGTTTCAACAAGTTTTGAAACCGGTATGCCTGTCCATTGACTCACAATTTCACCGATTTCTTCATCCGTAACCACTTCACGTATAATACGGTCACTGTCTGCTCCTTGCGCTTCTTGGAAAGACGCTTCTAATTCTTTTAATTCTTTTTCAAGCTCAGGAATTTTACCATGTTGTAATTCTGCCGCTTTTTCTAAGTCATAATTATTTTCCGCGTCTTCTAAAGCTTTACGACTTTCATCAAGTTCAGTTCGTTTTTCTTGTACTTTAGCAATTTTCTCTTTTTCACTTTCTACACGTGATTGTAATTTTGCCTGAACTTCTTTTTCTTCTGCAAGTTCTTCTTGTAATTCTTTTAAACGGATTTGACTTGCTTCGTCTGATTCTTTTTTCAAGGCATTTTCTTCAATTTCTAATTGCATCACGCGTCGATTCACTTGGTCTAATTCTGTAGGGTTAGAACCCATTTCTGTACGGATCGTTGCTGAAGCTTGGTCGACAAGGTCAATCGCTTTATCCGGTAAAAATCGATCCGTAATATAACGATCTGAAAGCTCTGCAGCAGCAACTAATGCACGGTCTTGAATGCGTACCCCGTGATGGACTTCATAACGCTCTTTTAATCCACGTAAGATAGAAATCGTATCTTCAATATTAGGTTCTTTAACGTTTACTTTTTGGAAACGACGTTCTAATGCTGAATCTTTTTCAATATACTCACGGTATTCATTTAGAGTTGTTGCACCAATACAATGGAGTTCACCACGTGCAAGCATTGGTTTTAACATGTTACCAGCATCCATGGCACCGTCCGTTTTACCTGCACCTACTAACATATGAATTTCATCAATAAATAAAAGAATGCGACCATTCGAATCTTTGACTTCTTTTAAAACTGCTTTTAAACGTTCTTCAAATTCACCACGGTATTTTGCGCCGGCAACTAAAGCACTTAAATCCAATTCAAAAACTGTTTTATCTAATAAAGAATCAGGCACATCACGTTTAACGATACGTTGCGCTAACCCTTCGACAATTGCTGTTTTACCTACACCTGGCTCACCGATTAACACCGGATTATTTTTTGTTTTACGACTTAATATACGAATCGTATTTCGAATTTCTTCATCACGACCAATCACTGGATCCATGTTTCCTTTTCTGACTTCTTCAACAAGGTCGCGTCCATATTTAGCTAATGCTTCGTAGTTTACTTCAGGGTTTTGAGTAGTCACGTGATTCCCTCCTCTAACTTTCTTAATGATTTCTTTAATCACTTCTTGTTTATTGCCTACATGTTGACGTGTAATGTCCTCAACGTCTATAGCAGCTCTCAATAGATGCTCCATCGAAATGAACGCATCTTCATATTCCTTCATATATTGCTCAGCTTTATTAAACACTTCGTTCGTTTTCGAACCAAGATATTGCCCGTATTGTACGTTATCCCCTTTAACAGAAGGATAACGGGATAATTTATCTGTATAGGCTTTATTTAAAGCTTCTGTATCTATATTGGCACGCTCTAATATACTTTGATATAAACTGTCAGGTTGTTCTAAAATCGCTTTTAATAAGGCTTCTATTTCTACATTAGTTAATTCATACTCTTTAGCATATTCAATGGCTTTTTGAAGCGCATTTTGAATAGAATGCGTTAATTGATTAATATCCAAAATGTCTCACTCCTTTATCTATTCTCGGTCAATTGACTTTGACTTTCTTTGACCTTAATTATATTATACGTTCGCACGTTATGAAATGCAACAATTTAGTTTGACTTTTTTTGACTAATCAGCCTACGTCATACATATTTACTTTTTTACGTCATTTCAAACATTTTTATCACGTAATGAAAAAGAACCTCCTTATCATATGAGGAAGTTCTTCAATACATCTATATTCTGTTTTAACTTACGCCTAATGCAATTTTGGCATAACGAGACATCATATCTTTCGTCCAAGGTGGATTCCACACAATGTTCACTTCAGTGTCTTTAATTTCAGGTAATTCACCTAGTGCTGTTTTGACTTGATCAACAATTTGTGGTCCCATTGGGCATCCAATAGATGTTAATGTCATCTCAACAGTACAAAGGCCATCATCATTTAAATCTACTTTATATACAAGGCCCAAATTGACGATATCAATACCGAGTTCAGGGTCGATAACGTTTTCTAAAGCGCCTAAAATACTATCTTTTAAAGCCTCTTCCATGAGATTCACCTCTTCTAAATAATAACTACTCTCAATATATCAAAATTCAGACATTACGACAATAAAATGCTATGATAAGCATACATTGAAACTAGCGCATAAGGAGACCGTTATGAAACAACATTTAATTTGCCTCGATTTAGATGGCACTTTACTGAATGATGATAAAAATATTACCCCCTATACATTTAAAGTACTTAAAACATTACAATCCCAAGGGCATGCAATTATGATTTCAACAGGGCGTCCTTTCCGAGCAAGTAAACGGTATTATGATGAACTCAATATGGATACACCTGTTGTTAATTTTAATGGTGCCTATGTACACCATCCTAAAGATCCCCATTTCCCGACACAACATTCCCGTTTAGATGAAGGCATTGCAACATGCATTATTGATACCTTAAAAACAATGAATGTTCAAAATATGATTGCTGAAGTCATGGACCAAGTATATCTTGATCGCTATGATGAAAACCTATTCGAAGGGTTTAGTATGGGGGAAGCTAACATACAAGTTGGTGATTTACGAAAACTTTTGAAAGAAGATCCTACCAGTTTATTAATAGAAGCTGATGAACATCAGATTCCACGCATTAAAAAGATACTCACACGGTTTTATGCTGAAAATATTGAACACCGTCGTTGGGGTGCCCCTTTTCCAGTCATTGAAATTGTTAAACGTGGCATTAGTAAAGCCGTTGGTATAGATATTGTAAAAGATTATCTTCAAATCGAGCGTCAACATATTATTGCTTTTGGTGATGAAGATAATGATATCGAAATGATTAAATATGCTAAACATGGCGTCGCTATGGCCAATGCCATTCCTGAACTCAAACATGTTGCAAAAGAAACGACCGCGTCTAATAATGAAGATGGTATCGGTATTTATTTAAATGATTATTTCCAATTAAATATAGCTAAAAACAACTAAGGAGGTCTACACATGAGTCAAAAAGTTATTGTCGTTGGCGCTGTTGCAGGTGGTGCTACTGCCGCAAGTCAACTTCGTCGTTTAGATTCAAATGCACACATTACTGTGTATGAAAAAGATAGAGATATGAGTTTTGCAAACTGCGGCTTACCTTATTATCTAGGAAATGTAGTTGAAACACGTGAAGCTTTACTTCCCATTACACCACAAATTTTTAAAGACAAGAAAAATATTCATGTGTTTGTAAAACATGAAGTCATTGCTGTTGATAGTCATGAAAACTACGTTACTGTCAAAAATCATGAGACAGGTGAAATATTCAAGGATCATTTTGATACGTTAATTTTGAGTCCTGGTGCACGAGCACATCATTTAAACTTTGATGCCCCCCACCTCTTTACTCTACGCAATATGGAGGACACGGATGCTATTGAAAACTATATCACTCAACATGAGGTGAATCGCGTACTCGTTGTCGGAGGCGGTTATGTAAGTTTAGAGGTATTAGAAAACATGCATCATCGTGGTTTATGTCCTACGCTTATCCATCGTTCTGAAGCGATTAATAAGCACATGGACCAAGATATGAATCAAGTTATTTTTGAAGCGTTAGAGGCACGTGACATACCCTACCGTTTAAATGAAGAAATTGAATCTATAGAAGGCAAAATGGTGACATTTAAATCTGGAATGAAAGAAGCTTATGATTTAATCATTACAGGGGTTGGTGTGAAACCGAACTCTGAATTCCTTAAACATTCCGGTATTACACTAGATGAAAAAGGTTATATTCCTGTCAACACACGTTTTCAAACGAATCAACCACATATTTATGCTCTAGGCGATATTATTACGAACCGTTATCGCCACGTTGATTTACAAGCACATGTGCCTTTAGCTTGGGGTGCACATCGCGGTGCAAGCGTGATTGCTGAACAATTGGCTGGACATAAAGATGTGACATTTAAAGGATTTTTAGGCGCAAACATTGTTAAGTTTTTCGATTATACGTTAGCAAGTACAGGAATTGGACCACATGAACTCAAACATTTTGATTATGACGTTGTGGATGTGAAACAAACAGCGCATGCGGGGTATTATCCTAATAATTCAAAATTACATTTACGTGCTTATTATGACAAGCACAACCGACGTTTGTTGCGCGCAGCAGCCATTGGTAAAGACGGTGTAGATAAGCGCATCGACGTTTTAACGATGGCTATGATGCACGAGGCAACGATTGATAATCTCACTGAATTTGAGGTCGCTTATGCACCACCTTATAGTCATCCTAAAGATGCCATTAATATGCTCGGTTATAAAGCACGTCAATAAAGAAACGATTGCAGTGTCTTAAATACTTATGATTTTCATGCACAAGATTAAATGTCTTACATTTTTTCAGCTCAAACATGAAAGATAGCTATGGATAAGACGTTAGTCGTCATTTAACTATTTAAGTTAAACAAAAAACAACCTTCAAAGTTCATTTACACATGAATTTTGAAGGTTGTTACATTATGGCCAACTCAAGCTCTAGCCGTTTGAGTTTAATGAAATAACTGTGTGATTGGACCCCAAGGTAAAATAATGCCTAAAATGATCGTTAAGAATGCAACGACCCATGTTGCAATAAATAGACCACGACTAGATGCTTTACGTTTTTTACGTGCAATGGTTACTTCCATTAATCCTACAATAGCGATTCCCATTAACATTTTTAACGTTAACAACATATGGTTTGATCCTGCACTCGTGAACGCATTTGCAATTAGCCATACACCCGTAATTAGAACTAATAGCATAAATAAGCGCGTCGCCATATGTAACGGTTTAAATAGCGGTGTTGGACCTTGTTTATTTGAGAAATTCTCATAAGCAGCAAAAAATAAAATCAATAATATAATCCAACTTATAATATGCAAATTAATTAAAACCATTATAGACCCTCCTTTTATACATAACTTTATTGATTATACCATATTAATAGTATTCATTCATTTAAATAACCCGTCTGACGTAAACTCAAACACATTTAACATTCAGTGAGAGCCATTATAAAATGATACTCATATTCATCAAAACGCCTTCAAAGTTCATATTAAATAATGACCTTTGAAGACGTTTATAATTAATATTTTAACCATCAATCCATCCGTTAGTCATATCAGCATACATGTGAATGAGGGTTTATTTTTCAATATAGTTTGTTAACGTTCCAATATTATCGACCGTTACTTTAACTTCATCACCAGGTTGTAAATATTGCGGTGGATTCATACCAGCCCCAACACCAGATGGCGTACCTGTCGCAATAATGTCACCAGGATGTAACGCCACATATTTTGAAATTTCTTCGATTAATTCGTCAATTTTCAAAATCATCTCAGATGTATTCCCATCTTGACGAATTTGATTGTTGACTTTCGTTACAATGTTGACATTTTCAGGTGTTGGCATTTCATCTTTAGTAACAATGTAAGGACCCATTGGGCAAGCCCCTGTTAAACTTTTAGATAAAAAGGCTTGATCATGCGCTTTTTGAGCTGTACGGTCTGTAATATCATTGATTATTGTGTATCCATACACATAATCAAGTGCCAGACCTTTTGGTATTTTTTCACCATATTTACCAATGACAATCCCTAGTTCACCTTCATAATCTAATGTGTCCGTAATATCTTTATGATTTGGAATTGTCGTTTCATCACCAGTTAATGATGATGCTGCTTTAGTAAAAACATATAAACGATTTACTTCATGATTTAACTCTTCTGCATGCGCTTTATAATTACGCCCAAATGCGATGACATTGTTTGTCGGTGTCACAGGAGGTAAAAATTCGATATCATCAAATTTTACTTTATACGCATCTCCGCGACCACTATCTTCAGCAGCAACGACAGCTTTACGCACTTGCTCTTGAAATTCAATCGTTTGATTTTGTTGTAATCCTTCTAATAATGTTTTGGGATGAAAGTCACCTTCAGCAAAGTCAGCAAATACTTTTGTTAAATCCCATGCTGCCTCTTCACGTTTTACTTTCACACCAAATGATGTTTCACCATTATGCTTGAATGATAAGAATTTCATTCATAATCAGCTCCTAACGTATTTCTTAACCACATTATAACGAAAATTTCAGATAAATCACACAGTTAACCTTTTAATTTAATCTATTACTAATGCGCCATACTTAAAGAAATATAAATATCCCGAGACCTTTTGACCAGTAATTGTCTCTAAAGCTTTTTGATAATATTTCATCTGAACTTGATACTTGTTTTTAAGCTGTTCGCCTACCTGTTCTTCTGTCATGCCTCGACGTCTCACGAAAGCATCTGTTTTATAATCTACAAAATAATGTTTCCCATCTTTAACAAAGACAACATCTATCATCCCTTGTATGATTGCTGCGTCAGTTTCATGCGTGCCTTTTTCCATATCGTGCTGATTTACGATAAAAGGTAATTCACGATACAGCATATCACTTTGTGCAATAGTAAGATATAAATCACTTTGAACAAATCGTTTCACTTCTTCTATGCGTATATCTTTCACTGCATCTTCAGTTATAATGGCACGCATCACGAGTGATTCAATGTATTGCTGTAACGCCTCATCAGAAAGTCTATGCTCATCAAAAGGCAAATGTTGCATCACAGTATGCATTAATGTTCCAATTTCTGATGCTGTACGTTTTTGAGACTCTAAAAACGCGGGACGTTGATATGTTGCAACCCCTAACCGATATTGACGGACACGATCATAATTGGTGTCTGCTTGTTCAGTATCAAGTTGACGCTTTAATTCTGATACGGATTGTTTAGATGCTAAATGCTGCGCGTGTTCATAAGGATATTGGAATAATAGTCGGTTTTCAACCTCTTGGATGAGCGACGCGTTTTGTGTCGCTTGATTCGTCTCTACTTCAAGCGTCTCTAGATTCACCCCTGACACTTCATGTTGTGTTTGTGGTAAGACATCTGATGCTTGAATATGATGCACTGATATTGACGGCGTAAGCGAGGTGTCATTCTCTTGTTCATCTTTAAATCTTAAATCATTAATCAAAGAGGTATTGTGATACTTGCTAAAAATACTGTAAATCAATTCGAAAGGATTCCGTGCATTAAAACGGTATAATGACGTCAACTTGTCATGTGCTATAGAGGCTTGGGTTAAAGCGTTTAACTTAGTTTCTTTTTTCTCTCGACCGATTAAAAAGAGTTGTTCCTTCGCTCGTGTTAATGCGACGTAAATAAGTCTCATTTCCTCGGAAATAATTTCTTTACGATTCACTAATTCTATACTCATTGATATCAACGATGGATAAAACAAACCGTGTGTCTCATCATAATATTGTAGCCCTAAACCTTCATATTGATTTAAAATAACAGGCTGATTTAAATCTGTCATATTAAAGTCACGTGTGAGTCCAGAGTAAATTACAAACGGAAACTCCAATCCTTTACTGCTATGAATGGTCATCATACGCACCACGTTGTCATTAGGACCTATCACATTTTCTTCACCAAAATCTTTCCCACGCTCAATCATTTGATCGATAAAACGAATAAATTGAAATAGACCTCTAAAACTAGATTGTTCAAAATCAACTGCTTTATTAAACAGTCCATGAAGATTCGCACGTCGCCCTTTTCCGCCAATTAAGCCACTAAAATACTGAATTAAATAATGGTCATTGTAAATTTTATCGATTAATTGGTAAACCGGGTGACTTTGACTGTATGTGCGGTACATAGACAAATCATTCATAAATCGCGATAACTTATCAAGTATGTTAGGTTGCGCATCTTCTGATTTCATATAATGTTGGATGGATTGATAAAAATAATCGTCATGCGGTGACACGACTCGAATTTCAGCTAATTCGTCTTCCGTAAATTGATAAATAACAGAACGCATCAAACCAACGAGATAAATATCTTGAAGTGGATTATCAATCACTCTTAGAAACGACAACATTAGCCTTATTTCCGTTTGTTCAAAATAGCCTTGTTTACTATTCACATATAATGGGATATCCCTATCTTTAAATACGTGTTGTAAATTGCGGGCATTACTATAACTTCTCTCTAATATAACGATATCTTTATACGTCGCTGGTCGATACTGCTTCGTTTTCACATCGTATACTTTTTTTGTATTAATGATAGAAGTTACCTGTTCTGCAATTAAATGTGCCTCTTGTTCAGAACCAGTCAAGTCACTGGATTCATCTTCAAGAAGGACATTAAAATGTAAAGGGACATCAGCATCATCAAACGGTGCGCCGTAATATAATCTTGCCGCAGCATCATACTCAATTTCGCCTATTTCAGTATCCATCATATGATGAAATAAGTAATTGGTTGTATTTAAAACTTCTTTACGAGATCTGAAATTTTGAGACAAATCAATGCGCCAACCACTAGACCCATCAGGTTGATTAAACGCTTGATATTTCTCAATAAATAAACTTGGATCTGCTTGTCTAAATTTATAGATAGATTGCTTCACATCACCCACCATGAACAAGTTACCATTTGAGGCATCACCACGTTTAAAACTTGAGATAATTTGCTCTTGCACTCTATTTGTATCTTGATATTCATCGACTAAAATCTCCTCAAATTTTTGTCGGTAAACATCTGCTATTTCTGAAGGTTGCCCCGATGCATCGTATAAAATTTTTAATGCAAAGTGTTCGTAATCTGTAAAATCTAACAGATTGCGTTCGCGTTTGGCTTTGTTAAAAGTCGAAATCACATCTTTAGTTAATTGACTTAAATAACGTACGCGCGGTGCTAAATGCGCAAGTTCATCTACAAGTGCATCATCATCGCGTGCTACAAGTTCATCTTTAACTTTCGACATAAATGATTTAAATTGATCAAAATGCGCTTTAAATGTCTCATACATGTCATTTTGCATCTCATCTTTACCAATGTCTTTAGGTTTCGTAGGCATGCGCCCAATTTCATACGTTTGAAGTTTCTTTTTATTGATTTGTGATTCAGACAAAAGTTGTTGTAACCCACGCCGATGCTCATCTATAAAAACAATGTGTTTATCTAGGTCTCCTAATACTTCTAACTGTGCATATGATTGTTCAATGGCATCTTGAGCTGCCTTTAAGTAAAGCAAACTATATTGATTAATAATGTTCAGATAATGACTTTGCATATGCCGTTCGATATAAGGGGCATCGAGTTGATCCAACCATTTTTCAGGTTCAGGATTGGCGACGCTAAAGTAGTACAAACTTTTAACGATTTGTCTCAAGCGTTCATCATTACGATCCGAGCCGACTTGTTCTGTTAAATCAACGAAGTGTGGGTCAAGTTGCGCATAATGTGCTTCAAAGACTTCATCAATCACCGATTCTAAAAGGAGTACATTTTCAACTTCACTTGCCGTTCGGAAATTGGGGTCTATATTCAAAATATCATAATGTTGTTGAATCAATTTCAAACAAAAACTGTGCAATGTAGAAATTTGAGCTTGATGTATTTTCGCCAATTGATTTTTAATATGTTGATTGGAAGGGTCTTCAAGTGCGGCTTGATGTATACGTGCTTCGATACGATGCTTCATTTCACGCGCACTTAAATTTGTAAATGTTACGACAAGTAAACGGTCTACATCGATACCATCTTTAAGGATGCGTTGAATAATCCGTTCTACTAAAACAGCTGTTTTACCTGATCCTGCTGCTGCAGCTACAAGTACATCTTTACCTTTGGCATAGATACTTTCCCATTGGGCATCCGTCCATTGAACATCTTTGGGCTTTTCAGGTATCGTCATTCATCTTCCTCCTCTCTTAAACAGTCTAACGGATTGATTTTTTCATCTACCGTACGATACTTTGGTGAATCTATTAAGCTATCCACATGACATACTGATTGGTAATTACAAAAACGGCATGGTAGTGTTTCTTTATATTTTAGAGGGGCCACTTCCGTATGACCGTCCATAATATTTGAAGCGATATCTACAAAATTACGTTTATTATGTTGCATTAATTTATAAAGGGTGGCTTCATCCGCCACTTTGCTTGAACTATATGGCTCTCCATTTTTTTTGAGACGAAGTGGTACAACATCCGAACTAAACCCACCTATTAATCGTTTATCGTAGGCTTCAATGACGTCAGGATCACTATTCAATAAGCCACTGAGTTGATACGATTTTAAGAAAGAGGTCGTTAATTTATCTGTACTTAAATCCGACCATGTTCTTTTATCGTCTTTAAATTTATGCACATACATATATAAGAAGCCACCAGGTTTAACATCTGAAGCTAAACCTAATCTTGCTTTGTTTTGTAGTGCGATATCCATGTAGGTCATCATTTGCATTTGAAGCCCATAATACACTTTGACTAAATCTAAAGAAGCGCTCGATGTTGAGGATTTATAATCAATAATATTGATAAAGCTTTTATCATGCGTTTCATACGTATCAATTCGGTCAATTTGTCCTCGAATGTTAATAGGAATACCTTGTCTTGTTTGAAGTGATTGCGCAAACAATTCTTCCTCATTTCTCGGTTTCTTTCTAAATGCCTTTTCAAATGCAATAGGTCTAAATTGCGATTGTTCACTTTGATGTTTTAACGCTTGTAACGTCGCTTGAATGATCGCACCGATGCGTTGTGCTAAATACTGATAATACGACGTTGAGTTGAGTAGATTATATTGCACTTCTGGTAAATAATACGCTAATGCTTCTTCAGTGAGCTGTTGTATTTGTTTAACTGAAAGTTGACTAAATCGACCTTCAACTTTTTCAGCGATATAGCGTAAAACGTCGTGAAAAATGGTACCCAAATCGAAGCTTTGTAATTGATATTTTGAACGTTCATTTAACTTTAACCCGTGTGATGCAAAATGTTTAAATGGACAACTTTGATAGCCTTCGAACCTTGAAACACTCGCATTAATTGTCTTACCGTATAACGCTTGTGTAAGGTTTTGATTAAGGGTTACCGTCTCATTACGATACGTTAATGCTGTTTTCAAATGGTCTAACCCTTGAGATAATGAAGTGTGTGCCGCCATCACAGCATTAACTGCATACCAAGTATCAGAAATGAGCTCGCCTTCTAAAGCTGATTTTAAAGCCTCAAATAAATGCACTTTCGTTTGATGGGGATGTGCAACCAGTGACAACGTGTTACGTTCATGTTCACGTACGATGGATGTTACGTTTAATTGCTGAAATAACTGAATCATATCGTTTAGAAATGGGCTTTTTTCCTTTTCGCTACCGCTACTATCCATAAGACTGTAGCTAAGTGTAAGTGCATGCGTCGCACGTGTCATCGCATGGTAACATACAAACGCCTCATCCATTTGTAAAATATCAGCGGTCGGACTCAACGGCGTATGTGTCACAGCTTCAAAATGTTTTTTCTCATCATCTGATATTAAACTTTTACTAGATAAGGCTTGTGGCATAACACCATCATTCATACCTATCATGTAAATATGTTTTTTATTGTCCACTTTAGCTAAATCCATAGAGCCAACTGTAATTTGATCAAGTGTTTGTGGAATCATTGAAAATTCAAGTTCATTCAAGCCTACATCTAATATTTCTAAAAAACGAGATAATGACATCGCTTGCGTCCCAAATACAGCAACAACATCATCTAATACACGGCTAAAGCCATTCCATATTTGATCTATTTCTTCAGCTTCCGTATGTTTTCCCATTTCATCAAGTATATCGCGTTCAGTCATTAATTGATGTGGCAACTCGAAATTTTCCATTACTTCATAAAATGCTGTTGCATAGTCACATGCATGTTGCCCTTCTGTCAATCGAGATTCAAACGTAAGTAATTTTTCGAAAACATTGTCTTTTAAAGCTATCACACGTTCAAATAACGCACGTGTGTCTTCATTTAACTTTTTATGTTTAATCCCCATTTTTTCAAATTGGTCTATAGTAAAATATTTAGGGTCTAGCCAACGTTTTCCATAGATGCCACGTTCTAAAGCGTAATTTTCGAGTATATCAATGCGATGTAAACTATCATCATATTGACGAGTTAATACATTTGTTTTTAGTAATCGCATTAATGGATCGAATTGCCATGTCGTTTGAATGACTTCGATGAGTGCGCGTAACATTTCCATAACAGGATGATGTGTCATCGATTTTTTAATATCTAAACTATAAGGAATATCAAATTGCGGTAAAATCGCATCTAACAAATAGGGATAGCTAGGATCCCTGTATAAAATGGCAATATCTTTATAACGATAACCTTCTTCACGCACATCTTTTAAAATGCGTCGTGCAATTTCATTGACTTCATCTCGAGTTGTTGGTGACTCTAATATGCGAAGCGACGTAGCGTCCGTTGATGACTGTTCAGGAATTAAAGCATCAAAATGTTTTTCTAAATGTCTTAAAGCATCATTTTGAAATCGATATACTTCATTAAAATATGAGTGCTGCAACGTTACATCTAATTTTGTCGCAATATCCTCTATATGTTGCAACGATTCTGACGGTTTTCGAAACATACTAAATGCATCCATATCTCCGTTGGTCGTCAAACTGATTGTCACTGATTGAGTGTGCTTCACAAGTGCTTCGATTATTTGATATTCTTGTGTTGAAAAGTTGTGAAAACCATCGATATAAATATCTGCGTTCGCTAGCCACGTTGAATTTGGAATCAACTGAATAAATCGATTCATTTGCGCTTCCGGTGTTATAAAAGTATCGGATAAGCGTTGATTGAGTTGATGATAGATGAGGGCAATGTCGTGCAATTTATCTCGTGTACGACGATCAAAAGTTTCATCATTCGAAGCCGCTTCTACCATGTCAGCACTAACGTCGTATTTTTCAAAGTCTTGAATTTGCTCTCTCATTTTCGTGCTAAAGCCGAGATAAGCGGTTTGAGCATGATATAACTTAAGATTTTCTTTTTGTTCTTGTAAAATGTCATACAACATCATTTCAATTGCATTTGTTGACAAGCGTGTTTCATGCACGCCACCCAATTCTTGAAAAACACGGTGGCTCAACCTTTCAAAGTGTAATACTTCTGCACGCATACTCCCTTTTAGAGCACTATCATTTACTAATGCTTGCTCATACAAATACGTCCCTTGCATCGGTGTGATTAGCACGATGGGATCGCCTAATGGTTGTGCTTGTAATTTGTTTTTAATTTCATTTAGAATTGCCGTACTTTTACCCGTTCCTGCACGACCTAGAAATGCACGAAACATGTCCTCACCCCTTTTATTACGTATACATTTACGCTTATTATAGCACTCTCATTTCAATTTGCTCTACCGCACTCATATGAATTCAATATAAAAAGAGCAGGATTAGAAATCATCTTCATTTCTATCCTACTCTCCGACACTTTATCGTATTAATTTTTAGTGTTTTCTGGATTAAAGTTCACTTTAAATTCACTGAAAGGCCAGAATCTTAATGACACTTTCCCTACGATTTGCTTTTTATCGATTAAACCAAACGCGCGACTATCCTTACTCACTTCACGATTGTCACCTAACACAAGATACTTGTCTGCTGGGATTTTGTATTGACCGCCACTATTTGGTAAGTCAGATGATTTAAAAGAACCTGTAATCTCTTCATAATTTTTATGTTTCATATTGTAATCTAAATACGGCTCTGCTGTTTTTTTACCATTCACATATAACACATCATGCTTATATTCAATATGATCTCCTGGAACACCAATAATTCGTTTCACATAATCACTATTTTCATCGGCGTGAAAAACAATGACATTACCACGATCCAAATGACCGAATGTTTTTCCAAGTTTATTTACAATCACACGTTCCCCATCTTTTAACGTCGGGTCCATAGAATCCCCTTTAACATTATAAGGTTTTATCACAAAGGCGTATAACAAGCCTACGATTAATAATGCTAAACCTATGGACACCAACCATTCCATCGTTTCTTTTCTCAATCCTGACACCTCTAGTCCTCTAAATTTAAAGTTATTTTTTCAAATGGATAATAACGAAGTAAAATCGTACCTATTATATCATTTTTACGCACAGTTCCAAATGGTTCGGTATTATGACCTTTCGAATTATGTTGCAATACCACATATTGTCCGGGCGCTATAATATCACTTTCTTGTTGTGATAAACGACGAGATGCCCATGAACCAATATGCAACTGTTCAATGTGCGTATCTTTAACACGTTGATTATCAATATACAATTCATTGTTTTGTATTGCAATAGATTGTCCTGGCTTACCAATAACACGGCCAATTTTAAATTGGTCTTTATTGCGATAAACCACATAATCTTTATAATCAATGGTATTGAGACGTGGCGCAAGTTGATTAATTAAAAAACGATCACCTTGCTGTATCATAGGTGTCCATTGATGCGATGTCACTCGGAACGGTACGATGATAAAAAGAATCATAATGAATATCACTATACAGGCGCAGAACGCAGATATCATATATTTTATACTCTTTTTCAACTGGCGCACCTCTCTAAAATTTAAGTTTATTTATTATACTGTATTTGATTCATGGTGTAATCCAACTTAAGAATGAGAAAGGGAAACGCTAACAACAAAAACAGGCGGTTCATCGACGTTGTTCACGTCAACTTACCCCCTGTATTTTTTTCATTTAATAGTTTACATTCTATAAACGCGCTTCAAGTTCTTTCTTTTTATCTTCAAATCCAGGTTTACCTAATAAAGCAAACATATTTTGTTTGTAAGCTTCCACACCTGGTTGGTTGAAAGGATTTACGCCTAATTGATAGCCACTCATTGCAACTGCTTTTTCAAAGAAGTAAACAAGATAACCATACGTAAACGCATCTAATTGTGGTACTTTAACAACTAAGTTTGGCACGCCACCATCAGTATGCGCAAGTAAAGTCCCTTCAAATGCTTTTGTATTCACATCATCAACCGTTTTACCTGCTAAATAATTCAGTCCATCTAAATCATCTTCATCTTTTTCAATTGTAATGCTGTGTTTCGGTGACTCGACTTTTAATACCGTTTCAAATAAGAAACGACGTCCTTCTTGCACGTATTGACCTAATGAATGTAAGTCTGTCGTAAAGTTCGCACTTGATGGATAAATACCTTTTAAGTCTTTACCTTCAGACTCACCGAATAATTGTTTCCACCATTCATTGAAATATTGTAAAGATGGTTCATAGTTAATGAGCATCTCTGTCGTGTAGCCTTTACTGTATAGAATATTACGGAT
The DNA here is from genome assembly GCF_011394325.1 of Staphylococcus sp. 11007852. Lineage (NCBI taxonomy): Bacteria > Bacillati > Bacillota > Bacilli > Caryophanales > Staphylococcaceae > Staphylococcus > Staphylococcus sp. 11007852. The sequence continues at coordinate 28,628 of NZ_JAANBJ010000022.1, forward strand.
AGTTGCATATTGATACGCAATATTTTGTGTTACATCATCAGAACTTAATTCTTCACGTGCTGAAGCTGCACCAGACATCATTGCCTCAATATCAATACCTGCAACAGCAATTGGTAAAAGACCTACAGCTGTTAAAACAGAGAAACGACCGCCCACATCATCAGGGACAATAAATGATTCATACCCTTCATTTGTAGCGAGTTGCTTTAAAGCACCTTTTTCTTTATCTGTCGTAGCAAAAATACGCTTCACTGCTTCTTCTTTACCATATTTATCTTCTAATAATTTTTTGAAAAGACGGAATGCGACTGCAGGTTCTGTAGTTGTACCTGATTTAGAAATCACATTCACAGAAAAGTCTTTGCCTTCTAAATAATCAATCAGTTCTTGTGTATATGTTGACGATAAATGATGTCCTGCAAAGATAATTTCAGGCGTATCTTTATCTTTTTTAAATGCTGGTGTTAACATTTCAATTGCTGAACGCGCACCTAAATACGATCCACCAATTCCAATGACAACCAATACGTCAGAATTTGATTTAATTTGTTCCGCTGATTTTTGAATACGAGCAAATTCCGCTTTATCATAATCAACTGGTAAATCGACCCAACCTAAAAAGTCGCTACCTGCTCCTGTGCCCTCGTGAATCGTACGGTGTACGCTTTTAACAAGGTCAGCTTGTTGATCGATTTCGTGTTGCTCAAAGAATGATAACGCTTTTTGATAATCTAATTGAATATGTGTCATGCACTGCGCCTCCTAAATATCTAACTATCGTTATTTTACTAGGATTTTCATACATTTTCAATTTTCAAACATCGTTTATAATGACGATTCGATGACTTTTTATATGTATATTTATTTACATACTTGCATAATAAATCATTTGTGGTATAGTAAGTGCTATACAATTTAACGACATACGTAGGGGGAATAGGAAATGAATAAACAAAAAGTAGTATTAGCATATTCTGGTGGATTGGATACAAGTGTAGCTGTTCAATGGCTTATCGATCAAGGTTATGAGGTTGTAGCATGTTGTTTAGACGTTGGTGAAGGTAAAGATTTAGATGTCGTTTACCAAAAAGCGTTAGATATGGGTGCTATCGAGTCTCATGTTATTGATGCAACAAAAGAATTTAGTGAAGATTACGTTGGTTATGCAATCAAAGGGAACTTAATGTATGAACAAACATATCCATTAGTATCTGCACTATCACGTCCATTGATTTCTAAAAAGTTAGTAGAAATCGCGCATGCGACCAATGCAGACGCGATTGCGCACGGATGTACTGGAAAAGGTAACGATCAAGTACGTTTTGAAGTCGCTATTAAAGCATTGGATCCAAACCTTAAAGTCATCGCACCTGTTAGAGAATGGGGATGGAGTCGTGAAGAAGAAATCGATTATGCAAAAAAACATAATATCCCTGTACCGATTGGCAAAGAATCACCTTATTCTATTGACCAAAACTTATGGGGCCGTAGTAATGAATGTGGTGTTTTAGAAGATCCATTTGTCGCACCGCCTAAAGATGCATTTGATTTAACAAATGAATTAGAAGATACTCCAGATACGCCTGAAGAAATATTAATTACATTTAATAAAGGTATCCCTACTCATATAGATGGAAAAGCTTATGCACTAGATGATCTCATTTTACATTTAAATGAAGTTGCAGGTAAGCATGGTATTGGTCGTATCGATCACATTGAAAATAGACTTGTCGGTATCAAATCACGTGAAGTTTATGAAACACCAGGTGCAGAAGTCATTTTAACTGCACATAAAGCGTTAGAATCCATTACATTAACAAAAGACGTAGCGCATTTTAAACCAATTATTGAAAAACAATTCGCTGAGCAAGTCTATAATGGTTTATGGTTCTCACCTTTAACAGATGCATTGAAAGTATTTGTAGATCAAACGCAACAAAATGTCAAGGGTGAAGTACGTGTGAAATTATTTAAAGGACACGCAATTGCTAATGGAAGAAAATCTGATTACACGTTATACAATGAGCAACTCGCAACATATACGAAGGAAGATGCGTTCAATCAATCATCTGCTGTTGGCTTTATTGATATTTATGGTTTACCTACACAAGTCAACGCAATGCAAAATGGAGGTTATCAAAATGACTAAAAAAGCTTGGGGCGGTCGTTTTGAGGAAAAACCTGAAGCGTGGGTCGATGCATTCAATGCATCGATTCATTTTGATAAAACATTAATTGATGAAGACATTCAGGGGAGCATTGCACATGCTACGATGCTCTACCATCAAAATGTACTGACACAAAAAGAAAGCGAAGCAATCATTAATGGTTTAAAAGCCATTCAAAAAGATTATCACGATGGCAATATTGAATTTCAAACTTCATTAGAAGACATCCATCTCAATATTGAACATGAACTCATTCAACGTATCGGTGCCGTTGGTGGCAAATTGCATACCGGAAGAAGCCGAAACGATCAAGTTGCCACTGACATGCATCTGTATACTAAAAAAGAAGTAAAACAAATCATTGAAGCGATCGAATTGTTTCAAAAAACCATTGTTAACTTAGCAGATGAACATGTCGAAACCATTATGCCTGGTTACACGCATTTACAGCGTGCGCAACCGATATCTTTTGCGCATCATATAATGACGTATTTTTGGATGTTAGAGCGTGATAAAGGACGTTTCAAAGACGCTTTAAAACGTATCGACATTTCCCCTCTTGGGGCAGCAGCTTTAAGTGGTACAACCTATCCTATTGATCGTCACGAAACGCAACAACTTTTAGGTTTTGCGTCGATTTATGAAAACAGTTTAGATGCTGTAAGCGATAGAGATTATATTGTTGAGACGCTGCATGCAATCAGTTTGACTATGGTACACTTATCTCGTTTTGCGGAAGAAATCATCTTTTGGTCATCTGAAGAAGCAAAATTTGTTACACTATCTGATGCATTTTCAACTGGTTCATCTATCATGCCTCAGAAGAAAAACCCTGATATGGCTGAATTAATACGTGGTAAAGTGGGACGAACTACAGGTCATTTAATGAGCTTGTTTATGACTCTAAAAGGTTTACCGCTAGCATATAACAAAGATATGCAGGAAGATAAAGAGGGGCTATTTGATGCAATACACACCCTTAAAGGCTCTTTACGTATCTTCGACGGAATGGTAGGAAGTATGACAGTGAATACCGAACGCTTAACACAAACGGTTAAGTCTGACTTCTCCAACGCCACTGAACTCGCAGATTATCTTGTTGTAAAAGGCATACCATTTAGAGAAGCTCATGAAATCGTAGGTAAAATTGTATTATGGTGCATTCAAAATGAGATGTTTTTATTAGATGTGCCACTTGACGTTTATAAACAACATCATCACGCCATCGATAAAGATATTTATACGTATTTACAACCTGCTGAAGCGGTAAAACGTAGAAAAAGTTATGGTTCTACAGGTCAGGATGCCGTGAAACATCAAATTTCTGTAGCAAAAACTTTGATTTAATATCAATATTATTAAAGCTCCGTTAATGTTAACGGAGCTTTTTTAATTTATTTTTAAGACTTATAATTATTGTTAAATCCTATTGTGTTTGCATATTATATACTATAATTTAAAGGAGCATTACCATAAATATTAAGGAGGATTTATCATGAAGCATTATTCAAAAATAATTATCTCTTCAAGTTTAGTCGCATCTTTAATGATTGGAGGCATCACAATACCTTCTCAAGTTGATGCGGGCTCTTCACAAAGCGCTGCAAATCATAATCAAGCTACTCCTTTATCTCCAAGTGTACATAACGTCTTAAACAAAAAACATGTAACAATTGGTCACCGTGGTGCCAGTGGTTATGCACCAGAACATACCATCCCTTCATATGATAAAAGTATCAATGAAATGGGTTCTGACTTTTTAGAAATCGATTTACAAATGACTAAAGATGGGCACCTCGTTGCCATGCATGATGAAACAGTTGATCGTACAACGAATGGTACAGGTCGTGTTGATCAATTAACACTTGCTCAATTAAAACAGTTAGACGCAGGCAGTTGGTTTAATCAAGCTCATCCTGAATATAAAAATCCAAAATATGTTGGCCAAAAAGTACTTACACTCGATGAAATTTTTAAATGCTACGGTAAGCGTACGAATTTCTACATTGAAACAAAATCCCCTGAAGTCTATCCAGGTATGGAAGAAAAATTATTACAAACTATGCATAAATATCGTTTAGATAAGAAAAACTTTCTTACTAATGGTAAAGTTGTCATTCAATCATTTTCACAAGCAAGTTTACAAAAAACGCACAAACTCAATCCGAACATTCCACTTATTCAATTGACAGATGTAGGTCAATTAACAGCGATGACGGATAAAGATTTACAAACAGTAAAACAGTATGCTGTTGGTATTGGTCCTGACTATCATGACTTAAATGCGCAAAACACGAAACATTTAAGAGACTTAGGTTTCTATATTCACCCTTATACCGTTAATACAGTACCAGACATGAAACGCTTAAATCAATATGGCGTAACAGGCGTATTCACTAACTATCCTGATTTATACAGTAACCTTATTAAACATTAATATTATGATGTTTTCACAAGCAACTTCATTTTTAGTATATGCTTCCACAAATGTTTGCTTAAAAAGCGATTTATTGACAAAAAAAACCGCAAAGTGGTTCTCTCCACTTTGCGGTTTTCACATGTATTATGCCCAACCACGGTAACGAGCTGCTTCTGCAGTGCGCTTAATGCCAACAATGTATGCTGCCAAACGCATATCGATTTTACGATTTTGGGATAAGTTATAAATTGTATCAAAAGCAGTAATTAATTTTTCACGAAGTTTTTCATTCACTTCTTCTTCTGTCCAATAGTAACCTGTATTATTTTGAACCCATTCGAAATAAGATACTGTAACGCCACCAGCACTTGCTAACACGTCTGGAACAAGTAATACGCCGCGGTCAGTTAATATTTTAGTTGCTTCAGGTGTTGTAGGACCATTTGCAGCCTCTACAACAATCTCGGCTTTAATATCATTAGCATTATCAGCAGTGATTTGATTTGCAATCGCCGCTGGTACTAAGATGTCACAATCAAGTTCAAATAATTCTTTATTTGAGATGGTATCTTCGAATAAGTTAGTCACGGTACCAAAACTATCACGGCGATCAAGTAAATAATCTATGTCTAAACCTTCTGGGTCGTGTAATGCACCATAAGCATCTGAAATTCCTACAATTTTAGCCCCTTGATCATATAGGAATTTAGCTAGGAAACTACCTGCATTACCGAATCCTTGTATTACGATACGTGAATCTTTAATTGTTTTACCACGACGTTTTGCAGCTTCTTCGATTGCAATAACAACACCTAAAGCTGTTGAACGGTCACGTCCTTGTGAACCACCAAGCACAATCGGTTTCCCTGTGATAAAACCAGGAGAGTTAAATTCGTCCATTTGACTGTATTCATCCATCATCCATGCCATGATTTGAGAATTTGTAAATACGTCAGGTGCTGGAATATCTTTAGTCGGTCCAACAATTTGTGAAATTGCACGTACGTACCCTCTTGACAGACGTTCAACTTCATGAATGCTCATTTGACGTGGGTCACATACAATACCGCCTTTACCACCGCCATATGGTAAGTTGACGATACCACATTTTAAAGTCATCCACATAGAAAGTGCTTTTACTTCTTCTTCATCAACATCTGGATGGAAACGTACCCCACCTTTTGTAGGTCCTACAGCATCATTATGTTGCGCACGGTACCCTGTAAAAGTTTTTACCGTTCCATCATCCATTTTCACCGGAATACGAACTGTTAAAAATCTCAAAGGTTCTTTAATCAACTCATACATACCATCGTCGAAACCCAATTTATGCATTGCTTCTTTAATGATACCTTGAGTTGACGTCACTAGATTGTTTTTTTCAGCCATGATCCATTTCGCCTCTTTTTCCTACTTTGTTTTCGCTTACATAAGTCATTGTAACATAAGCAATACTTTTTTAAAGCCTTTTAGGTCTAGTATAAAAGTATAAAAAATAGTTATTATATCAATGGAATTTTAAAAAAATTCCATTATGCAAACAAATGTTATTTAGATTCTGCAAATACTTTTTTCACTTTATCAATGGCATAATCAAGCTCTTCTTTAGTAATGACTAAAGGTGGTGCGAAACGAATCACGGTATCATGTGTTTCTTTACATAAAATACCTTCTTCTTTAAGGCGTTCACAATATGGTCGCGCATTTTCATTTAATTCAACACCAATAAATAAGCCACGTCCACGTACTTCTTTAATGGATGGATGATCAATGTCTAATAATGCATTTTTAAAATATTCTCCAAGTTCTTGTGAACGTCCTGGTAAATCTTCATCCACGATAACATCTAACGCAGCAATGGATGCCGCACATGCCAGTGGGTTACCTCCAAATGTTGAACCGTGTGAGCCTGGTGTAAAGACGTCTAGCACTTCTTTGTCAGCAAGTACAACAGAAATCGGGAATACGCCACCACCTAATGCTTTTCCTAAAATATAAATATCAGGTTTTACTTCATCCCAGTCTGTCGCAAATAACTTACCTGTACGGCCTAAACCTGCCTGAATTTCATCAGCAATAAATAAAACATTATGTTCATCACATAATTCACGTACTTGTTTTAAATAACCTTTAGGAGGAATATTAATGCCTGCCTCACCTTGTATAGGCTCAATTAAAACTGCAGCCGTGTTCTCATTAATCACTTCTTTTAATTGTTCAATATTTCCAAATTCAACATTTGTGAATCCTTCTAAAAGCGGACCATAACCACGTTGATATTCTTTTTCAGAGGACAATGACACTGGTGCCATCGTACGGCCATGGAAGTTTCCAACCATTGCTACGATTTCAGCATCGTTCGGTTTAATACCCTTAACATCATACGCCCAACGACGTGCAGCTTTTAATGCTGTTTCAACCGCTTCTGCACCCGTGTTCATTGGTAGTGCCTTTTCTTTACCTGAAAGCTTACAAATTTTTTCATACCATTCGCCTAAGTTTGCACTGTGGAATGCACGAGACACAAGCGTTACTTTATCCGCTTGGTCTTTAAGTGCTTGAATAATTTTTGGATGACGGTGACCTTGGTTCACTGCAGAGTAAGCAGCGAGCATATCCATATATTTATTGCCTTCTGGATCCTTCACCCATACACCTTCAGCTTCTGAAATCACAATTGGGAGTGGCAAGTAGTTATGTGCACCATAATGATTTGTAAGTTCGATAATTTGTTCTGATTGATTCGTCACTTTAAACGCCCCTTTTTTAATTAATAAAAGGGTAAACCAACCTATTTAACGAAACAAAACACCCATTTCACTGTTTTGATCGAATATATGATGGCTTACCCTACCTTAAAAACATAAAGTATTACATCGCCAAATGGTTATCAACAAACGCTATCGTCTATATAACGTAATTGTACCTTAAGCACACATTGAGACTTTATGCGTATCGTATTCAATTTAGTAATTTTATAAATGTTCAGAAACTGTACGACCTTGCATGTGAAGTACTAAATAGTCTGGTCCACCAGCTTTAGAGTCTGTACCTGACATTTTGAATCCACCAAATGGTTGGTAACCTACTACAGCACCTGTACATCCACGGTTAAAGTATAAATTACCTACCATGAAGTCACGGCGTGCTTGTTCTAATTTCATACGATTATTAGAAATAACTGCACCTGTTAAACCATATTCAGTATCATTTGCGACATCAATCGCTTCATCAAAATCTTTAACTTTAGTAAATCCAACAACCGGACCAAAAATTTCTTCTTGCATAATACGTGAGTTAGGATCTAAGTCTGCGATAACTGTTGGATGAACGAAATTACCTTTTTCTTCATCAGTATTGCCACCTGTTACAATACGACCTTCTTCTTTACCAATTTCAATGTATTTTTTGATTTTATCTAAAGATTTTTGGTCAATTACAGGACCTACATATGTGTCTGGTTCTGCAGCATTACCAACTTTAATTTTTTCAGTTTCAGCTTTAACACGCTCTAATAACTCATCATAAATGTCTTGGTGCGCAATAACACGTGAACATGCAGAACATTTTTGACCTGAGAAGCCAAACGCTGAATAAACAATCGCATCTGTAGCCACTTGTAAATCTGCTTCATTGTCAACAATGATCGCGTCTTTACCACCCATTTCAGCAATTACACGTTTAATATGGTTTTGACCTTCTTGGATAACGGCTGCTTTTTGAATAATTTCTTTACCAACGTTTTTAGAGCCAGTAAATGAAATTAAGCCTACATCTTTATTTTCAATTAAGAAGTCACCAATTTCACTAGATGAACCAGGGATCCAGTTCACAACGCCTTTAGGTAGACCTGCTTCTTCTAAAACTTCCATAAATTTATATGAAATAATCGGTGTATTTGAAGATGGTTTCAATAGTACAGTATTTCCTGTTACAACTGGTGCAGCTGTTGTTCCAGCCATGATTGCATAAGCAAAGTTCCATGGTGAAATTACAACACTCACACCGACTGGTAAATAATCAAATTGATTGTATTCACCTGGACGGCTATTTACTTTTTTTCCATCTTTAAGTTCAAGCATTTGGCGACCATAATATTCCATAAAGTCGATTGCTTCTGCTGTATCTGCATCCGCTTCTTTCCATGGTTTACCGCCTTCTTTAGACAATAAAGCTGAAAATTCATGCTTACGCTTACGTGTAATTTCAGCAGCACGGAATAAAATGTTAGCGCGTACTTTAGGATCTACTGTTCTCCATGATTTGAATGCCTCTTTCGCAGCATCTAACGCCTTTTGTGCATGTTCTTTTGAAGCTTTTGAAACGTAACCAATCGTTTCTTCACGGTTAGATGGGTTATACACACGAGTTTTATCGTCCGTATATACACGTTCTCCACCAATAATTAAAGGATACTCTTGACCTAATTCACTCTCTACCTTTTCTAGAGCGCGGAAATAAGCTTCGCGATTCTCCTCTTTTGTAAAATCTGTAAATGGTTCGTGTTTATATGGAATCATTTATAAATCCTCCCTTGTTTAATTTGAGAAAGCACTTATCATTATCATGACATATCGCAACTAGGATGTAAAAGATTTTTTCAGGCTATACTGAATTATCGCAATTTTTACGATGTGATATCTCTTTAATACACTAAAGCGAGTAATCTGCTCGAATTGAAGCGCTTTCATTTACAAGCATTATAGCGTTTAATGCTTGTAAATTCAACCACTTTAAAGGTGTAAATTTAGACCGTCATTAAAATACAATTGTGGTAAATAGCAACTTTACATCAATTGTATATTTCCTTCTATACAAACATTTAGATAGTTATATAAAACTGATTAAATAGGTTGCTTTTTATGTAATATTCTACATATATACTTTCGTGTGTAATGCTATACTAAAATAGCGAATTGTACACGTAATCATTTCATTATAAATAATTGAATTAACTTCATTTTTCTAAACATTCTTTAGCAATTCATACTTTTATAGGCTTTTGAGATTCATATAGGATAGGTCATTCAAGATAAAAAAAGAAGCGGAAACATCATGTTCCACTTCTTTTTATTCGGCTTCGTCTTGCATCCGTCGCTTTGACTGTTTCACCCAATATGGTAAGCGTTCTTTTAAAGTTTGAAACCCATACGTTTCGGTCTCTTTTATCTCGTCCAATACTGAACGTTTTTCTTTTTTACGCTCATAATTTTTAAAATAATCATTGTCTTTTAAAGACAAATTCAGCTTTCCTGATTCATCAATTGAAATGATTTTAGCTTTTACCGTTTGACCTTGTGATAAAAGTTTTTTTAAATTATGCACATAATCATCCATAACTTCTGAAATATGAATTAATCCTTCAGTATTGTCAGGGGTTTCAACGAAAGCACCGTAGGGTTGAATACCAGTCACACGTACTTTTATGTGTTGACCAACACGATACTGTTTTTTCAACATGCATAACCCCTTATTAATTTTGAACTTCAACAGTATCATCATAGCACATATTTTTTTAGAATCATAACTATAAATCGTTAATAACAAATTCCGTTATAAAAGTCTCATGTTGCAATGACTTTTTAATGGTTCAACCATTTTTTTCAATTACGATTTCGCGTTCTTTACTCGTTTTAATGTCCAGCCATCCAAGGTCTTCCCTGAGTTGCTTGCTGTGTTGCCTTCTTCGCAATAGCCTCTTTTTTAACGATTTTTGGTTGTTGACCTTGTTCTATACGTTTTTTTAAATTTGCATCTAACCGATATGTTTGAAAGGCTTGAAATTGTCTTTGGGCATACGTATTACATGACGGACAACAATAAACATCATGATTGTCATGTATCGATTGACGAACAGTAAATGGACCGCACGTTGGACAACAATACGTATAATTTGGCATTAATCTTCATCCATTTCTGGGAGGACCCCTGTTTTAAATATCTCTCTAGGGATAGCAATGGTACAACATGCGTTCGGTACATCTACAATCCCGGCTACAGTACCTTGAACAGGCGCAGTACCTAATAACATATACGCTTGTTCACCTGTAAAACCACGCGTTTTCAAAAATTCAATCGCATTTAAACATGCATTTCGATAAGCTGTATTCGCATCTAAGTATGTTTGTTTCCCGTTAAATTCATTGACAGAAATACCCTCAAATACAATATAATCCGTGTAATTTGGCATAACAGGTCCTGGATTAAATGCTGGATTTTTCTTTATATTATATTTTTCCATTCCATTTTTGATGACATTCACACGTAAATCAATCCATCCAGGCATCTCTATACCGCCACAAAATGTGATTTCACCGTCTCCTTGTGAAAAGTGCAAATCACCAACCGACAATTTAGCCCCTTCAACAAATACTGGAAAATAAATACGTGATCCTTTAGATAAATTTTTTATATCACAATTCCCACCATTTTCACGTGGTGGAACAGTACGTGCGCCTTCTTTTGCAACACGTTCAAAATCTTTTCCTTTCAGAGTTCCTAAAACCGCAGCATCGGCTGTAGGAAGGTTAGCCAATACAGGTTCGCGATTGGGATCAGTATCAACAAGTGCGCGCTCACGTTTATTCCATTCATTTAACATGTCTTGTGATGGTGCCACACCAATCAGTCCCGGGTGGATAATCCCTGCAAATTCAACGCCAGGTACATGACGACTTGTTGCATAAATGCCATTGAAGTCCCATATAGATTTTTGTGCATTAGGATAGTGATCTACTAAAAAACTTCCGCCATTCGTTTTGTCGAAAATGCCGTTAAAGCCCCATTCATGTTCCGGAAAGGTGCCAATGTCTAAAATATCAACAACGAGTAAATCGCCTGGTTGAACCTGATTCACATAAACTGGTCCACTCAACACATGCACACGATTTAAATTGACCGTTTTAATATCATTAGGATTATCGTCATTAGAAATTTGACCATCTGTCCAATCTAAACACTCCATTCGAAACGCTTCACCAGGATTTACTGAAAATGCTGCTGGAATATCTGGATGCCATCTGTTATGACCCGGATGTACTTGCTCATCCATTTTTTTATTTAAATCAACACTAAATAACGTTTTCGGCATACATACGCCCCCTTATAATGTGATATTTTTACTACAGTGTTAAATTACCCTAAAAGTTTTATAATAATCTGAAGTTTCACATTATTTATGCACTACATTGCCACTTTATCATCTCTGTAAAATTATATTTATGAAACACAATATAATTACTCGTATGTTATTGAAAAGTTGATACCCTATTATGCCTCATTCCATACTAAAAATGCCTTCAAAACTCACCAAACAGTGAATTTTGAAGGCTATACTTAATAAGTATCAATGAAATTATTTTACTCAAATTAATGTTTATTTTTAGATATTACATTGTTGTTGTAGATTGACGGCTTCATGTGCTTTTGCTAAGCAAACGTCATACGATAATGTTTCCTCAAAAGAAAAACGAAAAATATTTTGAAACGCGTATGCAATTTCAGTAGGTTCTCCTAATTGATGTACAGCATCCATCATTTCATACACTTCCGCGTCCCCTAATGTTTTATCATCAAATTGCATAGGATTCCATTCAGATAACAATTGATAGAGTTGAATATTTAAATCGTTATTGGCCACACATATTCACCTTCTATTTTAAATTTATTACGCGTTGTCATCTTCAATATCGATGGATTCAATTACAACATCATATGCTGGCTTATCTCCAGGACCTACTTTTACACTTGCGATATCTTCAAGCGTTTTTTCACCTTCAATTAATTGACCGAAAACTGTGTGTTTTTGATCTAACCAAGGTGTGCCGCCTTTTTCACGATAAGCTTCAGCAATTTCTTTTGGCCATCCGCCATCTTGTAATTGATTCAACATTTGAGCTGGTAATTCTTTCATTTGTACGATAAAGAATTGTGAGCCATTTGTGCCTGGACCTGCATTAGCCATTGATAATGCGCCATACAGGTTAAAGGCTTCCATAGAGAATTCATCTTCAAATGGACTACCATAAATACTTTCGCCACCCATACCTGTACCAGTTGGGTCACCACCTTGAATCATAAAATCATTAATGACGCGATGGAAAGTGATACCGTTATAATATCCTTTCTTTGATAATTCTACGAAGTTTTGCACTGTTTTAGGGGCGATCTCAGGGAATAATTTTAAAGTCATATCACCCATATTGGTATGCATTACTGCTTTAATTTCATTATCTTGTAATTCTTTAGTAAGTTGAGGATATTTCGTCATTTGTCATTTCTCCATTCGTGTTAAACTAAAATATAAACATATCTTAACATATTTAAGAAAGGAAGGAATATTTATGCGCTACCGATTTGCACATAAAAGCGGTGTATACGGTGTTGAAATTGTTGAAAGAACAGAAGATCAAATATTGGTTAAAGTATTGCAAGTCATTAAGCATCCTAAACAAGGCGATTTGCATACACCTAATGAAGCTGAAGGTGTCTTTTTTCATGAGCGTAAAGCTTTGAGTTTATATGAAAAACGTTACACGACACAAAGTAAACTTAAACCATTTGATGTAGACGTCATGCCTTACGTAGAATCACTTCAACATGCTGTAGCACAATTAGAGTCAAAACTTAAATCTAATGACACTTTATATAACCAAAAATCACTGATGTGTTTAAAAGCATTAAAAAAAGATTATGAACGTCAATACAAAATGAAATTCGATTAATTTTATGACATTTAAGACGAGTTTCTACTTATTTAAAAGAACCTAAAAATCAACTCTGGCCACGGTAAGGGTTGATTTTCTTCGCATTCATAATCATGTATAATAAAAGTAATGCAGTTTTATGAAGGAGGACAATTTATGAGTTGGTTACATATTGCGGTGATTTTGCCGTTGATATTCGCACTTATCATACCTGTTTTGTACCGTTTTTATAAGCGTGTGCATTTAGGATGGTTTGTGTTACCGATTCCAGTTGTGTTGTTCGCATACTTTTCAACGTATCTTCAACCTACTATGTCCGGTCATTACGAAAAAGCATCTATGAAATGGATGCCACAAATCGGAATGAATTTTGACATATATGTAGACGGTCTCGGCTTATTATTTAGTTTATTAATTACCGGTATTGGGAGTCTTGTTGTACTTTATTCTATTAGTTACTTAAGCCGTTCTGAACAACTAGGTAATTTTTATTGCTATTTATTGATGTTTATGAGTGCCATGTTAGGTGTTGTACTCTCAGATAACTTACTCGTGCTTTACTTATTTTGGGAGCTGACATCATTTTCAAGTTTCTTACTCATTTCATTCTGGCGCCATAAAGAAAAATCATTATATGGTGCAATGAAATCAATGATGATTACTGTATTTGGTGGATTATCATTATTAGGTGGCTTCATTCTACTTTATATCGCATCTGGAACATGGAGCATTCGTGAATTAGTACGTCACGTTGATGATATTCATACATCTCCATTTTTCCTTTTAGCAATGATTTTTATTATTATTGGTGCAATGACAAAGTCCGCACAATTCCCATTTTACATATGGTTGCCTGATGCGATGGAAGCACCGACACCTGTAAGTGCATATCTTCACTCAGCAACGATGGTTAAAGCTGGAATTTATTTAATTGCTCGTTTGACACCCCTTTTCGCAGTATCTCAAGGGTGGATTTGGACAGTTACATTATTTGGATTAGTCACTCTTTTTTGGGGATCTTTAAATGCAACCAAGCAACAGGATTTAAAAGGTATTTTAGCCTTTTCTACTGTCTCTCAACTAGGGATGATTATGTCCATGCTTGGAATAGGTGCAGTCAGCTATCATTTTAATGGCGCAGAAAATCAATTTTATGTCGCAGCTTATAGTGCTGCAATTTTCCATTTAATCAACCATGCGACATTTAAAGGTGCACTTTTCATGATTACAGGTGCCGTTGACCATGCGACAGGTACGCGTGACATAAAAAAACTCGGTGGCTTAATGACAATTATGCCAATTTCATTTACGCTTACCATCATTACTTCATTAAGTATGGCAGGCGTCCCACCTTTTAACGGTTTTCTATCTAAAGAGCAATTTTTAGAAGCCATGATAGAAGTCACAAGCGCTAACGTATTCAGTTTAAATACTTTAGGTTTGCTCTTACCAATTGTTGCCGTAATTGGTAGTATATTTACATTTGTGTATTCATTTAAATTTATAACTGAAATCTTTTTAGGGAACTATCAACCTGATGCATTACCACATAAAGCACATGAGGCATCCATATTGATGAATATCCCTCCAATTATTTTATCAACATTAGTCATCGCTATAGGCTTATTCCCTAGTTTAGTATCGACACCGTTAGTCGAACCGGCTGTTAAATCTATAGCTAACATTGATAACATCACGGCTGAATTTCATTTATGGCATGGCTTTACACCTGCATTTATGGCAACACTCATCATATACGTTGTCGGTGCTATTTTGTTATTAACACATAAGAAATGGGTTCCGGTTATAAAAGGGTTACCTCAATTTCTAACTTTAAACTATTGGTACGATCAAACAGGACGCTATTCACCTTTCTATGCGACACAATTAACACGTACGTATATGACCGGTTTTAGTCGAAATAATATTGTGATTATATTTACTACATTAATTATTATCACAGTTGTGACGCTTATTTTAGTGCCATTTACGTTCGACTTTAAGCATGTGTCACCGATACGTCCATATGAATTTATATCTGTTATTACGATTATCATAGCGGCTGTAATGATTATGTTTGCACGTTCACGACTCTTCAGCATTATTATGCTGAGTGCAGTAGGGTATTCGATGGCCATTTTCTTCATTTTCTTTAATGCGCCAGATCTTGCATTAACTCAATTTGTAGTAGAAACCATTTCCACTGCCCTATTTTTACTATGTTTTTATCACTTGCCAAATATGAGCCGTTATAATGAAACACCTAGATTTAAGATCGTCAATGTCGTAATTTCAATTAGCGTTGGTCTTATCGTTACTATTTTAGGCTTAATCGCTTATGGCAACCGTCATTTTATATCAATTAGTGAATTTTATAAAAAGCATGTTTATGACCTTGCAGAAGGTAAAAACATGGTCAACGTAATTTTAGTAGACTTCCGTGGAACGGATACATTATTTGAGTCTGCTGTGCTAGGTATCGCAGGTATGGCCATTTATACACTCATTAAATTACGTGCAAAACACAAAAATGGTTATGAAAGGATTGAGAAAATTGAACAGACAGAAAAATGATTTAATTTCACAATACTCTGCACTGATTATCTTTTTCTTAATAATGATGTTCGGTTTCTCTCTCTTTTTAGCCGGACATTATACTCCTGGAGGCGGCTTTATTGGTGGACTCCTTGTATCGAGTGCACTGGTAATTATTGCAGTGGCCTTTGATGTTAAAACAATGCGTAAAGTGTTCCCATGGGATTTTAAAAAACTTATCGCACTCGGCTTAGCATTTTGTGTTTTTTCACCCATGTTGAGTTGGACATATGGTAAGAACTTTTTCACACATACTTCTGTGGATATCCCTTTACCTTTTTTAGCACCGATGCATGTTCATACAGCTGTACTTTTTGATACTGGCGTACTTTTCGTTGTTGTAGGTACAGTATTAACAATTATTTTAACGATTGGAGAGAATGAGTAATGGAAATTGTATTAATAGTCGTTTGTGGTTTGCTTACATCCATTGGCGTGTACCTCATTCTTTCTAAAAGTTTAATAAGAATTATTATAGGTACCGCACTGTTATCACATGCTGCAAATTTATTTTTATTAACAATGGGTGGTCTAAAAACTGGAAATGTTCCTATTTTCGAAAAGAATGTTACCAATTATGTAGACCCTATTCCTCAAGCTTTAATTTTAACAGCAATTGTAATTTCATTCGCAGTCACTGCTTTTTTCTTAGTACTTGCTTTTCGTAGTTATAAAGAATTAGGCACAGACAACGTAGAACGTATGAAAGGAGTGCCACAAGATGATGATGAATGAGAATTTAATTGTAATGCTTGTGGCGATTCCAGTCATAACTACGATTTTACTTATTTTTAGTGGTTTGCGACCGTATATTAAAAGATATATTGCTTTAATAGGTACGCTCATCACATTAGGCTTTGCAATTTGGAACTTTGTCAATGTATGGGTCGGCGGTCATCCGATTGTCCTTGAATTGGGCTCGTGGAAAGCGCCCTACAGCATTGTGTTTGTTTTAGATTTATTTAGTGCGTTACTTGTTATGACGAGTACGCTGATTACTGTATTGATTATATTATTTTCATATCAATCTATAGGTTTACATCGTGAAACGTATTATTACTATTTTACTGTTATGTTTATGCTTGCTGGTATCAATGGTGCTTTTATTACTGGCGACATTTTTAACTTATTCGTATTCTTTGAAGTCTTCTTAATGGCTTCTTACGGACTTATGGTTATTGGTGGAACAAAAATACAATTACAAGAAAGCGTCAAATATTTACTAGTGAATGTCGTATCTTCAGCGTTTTTTGTTATCGGCGTAGGTATTCTATATTCCGTTGTTGGTACGTTAAATATGGCTGATATTAGTGTTAAATTAGGTAAAGTTTCACACGAGCATCCAGGTTTAATTAGTATCGTATTTATTTTATTTATATTTGTATTTGCCACTAAGGCAGGTACGTTCCCAATGTACGTATGGCTTCCAGGTGCATACTACGCTCCTCCTTTTGCTATCATTGCATTTTTCGGTGCGTTACTTACTAAAGTCGGCGTCTATGCCATTGCACGTACAATGAGTTTGTTCTTCCATGATACATTAACAATTTCACATTACACGATACTTACATTAGCACTACTCACCATTATCTTTGGTTCTGTCGGTGCTGTAGCCTATCGAGATACAAAACGTATTATTCTATATAATATTATGATTGCTGTCGGTGTGATTTTAGTTGGTGTTGCAATGATGAATCAAGCAGGAATCATTGGTGCCATTTATTACACTTTACATGACATGCTAGTCAAAGCTGCGTTATTTTTCTTAATTGGTATCATGTACAAAATCACAAAAACAACAGATCTACGAAAATTTGGTGGTTTAATTCATCATTATCCACTTCTAGGATGGACATTTTTCATTGCTGCATTAAGTTTAGCTGGGATTCCACCACTAAGTGGATTCTATGGAAAGTTATATATCGTCCAAGCAACATTCCAAAAAGGATTTTACGTAAGTGGTATCATCGTCCTTCTTTCAAGCTTGGTCGTGCTATATTCGGTTATTAATATATTCTTACGCGGATTCTTTGGTAAAAGTTATGGCTATGTTTATAACCCGCGTTTACACCATAGAGGATTGCTAGCCGTCGCTGTACTTTCGGTAATCATTACTGTTATTTTTGGTTTAACAGCAGGTCAGTTATATCCGTTTATTGCAGAAGGTGCAAAATCGTTCTATCAACCAGAAACCTATATTCAAAGCGTTTTAGGAGGCGATTAAATGGCAGTTCAAATATTAATTAATATTATTTTAGCTGTGTTTTGGTTATTTTTATCAGGCAGCTATACGATGAATTCATTTGTTCTTGGTTTTTTATTCGCCCTATTACTCGTTTATTTAATGCGTCAAATCCTGCCGGGTCGATTTTATGTTGTAACGATTTATAAAGTCATCAAGCTTGCATTCATTTTCATCATCGAATTGATTAAAGCTAACTTTGACGTTTTTAAAGTCATTATCCAGCCTCGTCTTAAAAACGAATCTGCATTCTTTGTATATGAAACAGATTTAGAGCACAAATGGCAAGTAGCGTTGTTGTCCAACTTAATCACATTGACACCTGGTACTGTAGTGATAGGTGTTAATGACGATATGAAACGTTTATATATTCATTGTCTCGACTTTTCAACAAAAGAAGAAGAAGTCGCTTCAATTAAAAACTCACTTGAAAAAGCGGTGAAAGAAGTAGGTGAATCCTAATGAACTATGACATATTAATCATTGTTGCATTAATTATTGTAGTGCTCTCTATATTGGCGATGCTCGTACGTGTCATTTTAGGCCCTACACTTGCGGATCGTGTTGTTGCATTAGATGCCATTGGTATCCAATTAATGGCCATTGTAGGTTTGTTTTCTATCATTTTAAATACACCCTATATGATAGTAGCAATACTATTAATTGGTATACTTGCTTTCTTAGGCACAGCCGTGTTTGCTAAATTTATGGATAAAGGTGAGGTGATCGAACATGACAGAAACCATCGTGACTAGTTTAGGCGTTCTACTTGTCATTATCGGTGCATTGTTTAGCGCGTTGGCAGCTTTTGGTATTTTGAAATTAGATGATGTGTATTCACGTGCACATGCTGCAGGTAAAGCGGCAACATTAGGTGCCATGCTCTTACTTACTGGCGTGTTCATCTATTTTATCGGTAAAGAGGGATATGTTAATTTTCAACTTTTAATCGGTATATTCTTTGTTTTTATTACCGGTCCTTTAGCAAGCCATATGATTTTAAAAGCGGCATATAATTTAAAGGCACCCGCATCAAAGCGCTTAAAACTTGATGAAGTTAAAAAAGATTTAGACGGCAAAAAACTTTAATATTCAACTTAATCCATTGATATTAGCGAGGATTCATTCTTTCATAGATGACATCCTCGCTTTTTTACATCATTCCCTTCTGTTACCGGTCATAACTCTTTGGCAAATTCTTTACCACACACCTTGTTCGATAAAAATTTTAATGTTTAAGTGCGTTATTTATTATTCTTGAATAATTTTAAAAGTGTCGCTATATTTAAAGTGTAAAAATATACCTAGAAAGGACTAGAGAGATGAAAGGTGCTACTTCAATATTCTGCACATTATTGTTATTATTGCTGTTTGTAGCAGGTTGTACACAACAACATCAAAGTAGTAAACGCAACAGTGATGATGCCTCCATGTATGCAAAACATAAATCAAAAGTAAATGATGATTGGAAACCTTATAAAGGAGAAATTTACCATGTATTTTTTCATCCGGTTATAACTGATCCAAAAGTAGCATTTGATAGTAAAAATCCAAGTGCGAAAGGTAATAATGACTGGATGGTTACAATAAAAGAATTCAAATCAGCCATTGAGGAATTACATAAAAACAACTATATTTTTTAATAGACCCTCACGATGCTTATGACCTTCAATCATCACCTATAAAAAAGAAAACATTGAAATTACCTAAAAATAAGAAACCATTAATATTATCTATCGATGATATGAACTATTATGATTATATGCGTGGAGAAGGATACGATGATCGCCTCGTTTTAGATGAATCACAACATGTCGTTTCAGAAACGAAAGATAAACAAGGAAAGATTACCCATTCAAAAAGTGACGATATCGAACCAATCTTAAATGATTTTGTAAAAGCGCACCCTGACTTTTCTTTAAATGGGCAAAAGGGTGTTGTAGCATAAACGGGCTATAGTGGTGTAATAGGTTATCGAACAAATGAAACAGATAGTAAAGATTATGAGCAACGTAAAAAAGATGCTAAAAAAGTTGTAGACGCAATGAAACGCGATGGTTGGACATTTGCCAGTCATTCATATGGACATATTAATTTTGAAAAATCATCTTATAAAGCAATTGTCAACGATACCCAAAAATGGGAAAAAGAAGTCGTACCTATTGTTGGTAAAACGGATTTATTTATTTTCCCTCATGGTGCACAAGATCGTCATACACCAGCGTATAACTATTTAATTAAAGAAGGTCATTTTAAATATCTCGCTGGTGTGGGTCCTAATAATTTTACAGATGTTTCACCTGATAATGTATATCAAGATAGAGTTGCTATAGATGGTCTGAACCTATATGAATTTAAATATAAACTCAAACCATTTCTTATACCTGAAAATGTATATAACAAAGAAGATCGTGCTTATTTTAAAGGGAATAAATCCTATGCATATTAATTAAAAGCCATCTTTGAATGTGGAGTAAAGGATTCCTCCTATACTTCTCTCAAAGATGGCTTTTTTTATATATTTTTTTGTTTGACCGCTATAGTTCCTCTCATTACTGTAATGAGTATGCCTTCCTCATTAGTAATTTTGACATCCCAAACGTGTGTCATGCGACCACGATGTAAAAGGGTTGCTGTAGCAATCACTTTTCCACTTTGTACTGATTTAATATGATTGGCATTCATCTCTAAACCAACAGGTATCTCTTTTGTAACATCTAATAAATGTGAGGATCCTATAGAACATGCCGTTTCGCCTAAGGCCATTGTTGCCCCTCCATGAAGATAACCGAACGGTTGTTTCACATTATCTGTCACCGGCATTTCCATTTTAAGATACCCCTGATGTTGCTCTACCACTTTCATATTTAATAATTCCACTAAATTCGACATGCCTATGCCTCCTTAATAACATCATTATAATACAAGTGCTGCAATCGTACCCATAACGACAAGTGGAATATTATAAAACAAGAAATTTGGTATACAAGTATCACGAATATGATCATGTTGACCGTCGACATTCAGTCCTGCAGTAGGACCAAGTGTGGAATCACTTGCGGGTGAACCTGAATCCCCTAGCGCACTTGCAGTACCAATGAGTGCAATAAGGGCCATTGTACTCATTCCTAAAGCTTCACCAAATGGTATAAATAAAGCTGCAATAATCGGGATTGTTGCAAATGAAGATCCAATCCCCAAAGTCACTATGAGACCAATGAGATACATTAATACAATACTCAAAAATAAATTACCGCCAGAAATTGTTGTCAGGCCATTAACGAGCTTTTCTATATCACCTGTTTTGTTCATGACACCCGCAAAACCATTGGCGGTTAAAATAACGACCCCTATATAAGCCATTATTTTAATTCCATCTACAAATTGATGATCTAGTTCTTTCCATTTGTAAATGCCTGAAACAAAGAAAATGAGCACCCCTGCCAATGCACCAAATATCATTGAATCTGTTAAAGTTTGAACCGTAAATGTCGCCAAAATTGCCACAATGACTACAATAATCACATACGGTCTTAGTGTAACTTCATTGTCCTTATTAGACACCTCAATCGTTTTATAGTCCCTAGGTTTACGATAATATATTAACGCTAAAATGAGACCAATAATATAGCCACTTGCAGGTATTAACATTGCTTTCCAAATCATTCCAAATTCAATGGGATGATGTGCTTTTTCAAATCCTTTTTGGATAATTTCTTGGAATATATGACCAAATCCAAATGGGAGCAACACATATGGAAAACATAATCCAAAACCGATAATTACGCCAATCAAACGGCGATCAATTTTAAGTTCATTAAATAAACTAAGTAGTGGTGGTACAACAATTGGAATAAATGCAATATGCACTGGTATAACATTTTGACTCATGACACTAAGCATAAGCAAACTGATAATAATAAATACTTTTACTTTAATACGTGAAACTTTCGTATTTTCTGTTCGGATGGCTTCAATGATACGGTTTACTAAATAATCTGTAATACCGCTATAGGATATTAAAGCTGCAAATCCGCCTAATAACGCATAGCTAAGCGCAACTTCAGCCCCATCCACAATATTTTGCGTAAATGTTTCAATCGTTTTGTCTAAAGGCAAGCCGGCTAACAATCCACCGACTAAGGCACTTATAAACAAACTAATGACAACATTTAATCGACATAAACATAAAACAATCATAAGTAATACTGCGATTAAAACTGCATTCATTCCGTTATCTCCTTTAGTTCATTATCGTGTTAAAGCGTTATGAAAATCATAACAGTTTCATTTTTTCATGTCAATGTATGATCTCACTTCTTTTTTGAAATTTTTATATTCATCGCATCGACCTAAAATAGTATTTCATTTAGTGTTAGCACTATCTATAATTTCCAATCTTTAGAGTTCTAAATGTAAAACAAGGAGTAGCCTTAAAGGGCACACTCCTTGCTCATTTTTAAAACTCTATTATAATTCTGTCACTTTTCCATAGGTATGTTTAAGATAATGTACTATGGTTGAAATCATGACACCTGTTGCACCTTTAGGGCCTTTATAAGATGCTTTACTCGTCGTTGCAGGACCTGCAATATCAAAGTGTAGATGTGGTGTTTCACCACTAAAATGTGTAATAAATGCAGCAGCAAACAGTGCTTTACCATCTGCATTTACATGATTAGTTAAGTCAGCGACATCAGATTTTTTAATTTGCTTTCGTTCTGTTGCTGTAATTGGTAATTCAAATGTAGGCTCCCCCCATATGCGCGTTTGCGTTAAAATGTCATCCAATATGTGTGTAGAGACCCCTTTATTAAATACAGCTGTTTTGTCTACACCTAAAGCAACAATTGCGGCACCAGTTAATGTCGCGAAATCCATAATTAATGCAGGTTGATATTGATTCGCATAATATGAAGCATCTGCTAAAACAAGTCGTCCTTCTGCATCTGTGTTTGGCACTTCAACTGTTTCTCCGCTTAAAGCAGTAAAGACATCATCTGGTTTCATTGCATGTGGTGCAATCATATTTTCAGCAGCAGCAATCACTCCGACTACGTTTACTTTAAGTTGAAGTGCTTGAATCGCATCAATCATCCCGACAACGTTTGCTGCACCACACATGTCGAATTTCATGGTAGGCATACCATTTTTAGACTTGATAGAATAGCCTCCAGAGTCGTACGTGATCCCTTTACCCACAAGGGCAATCGTTTGATCTTGTTGATTTGGATTCCCTTTATATTCTAATGTAATCAATCTGGGTGCATGACTTGAACCTTTACCTACTGCATGCAGTAAGCCGAAACCTTCTTGCTGAATCATAGTGCCATCTTTGATATCCACTGTTACATTTGTTGTTTTAAAACGTTCGTCTACTAATGTCGCAAAGTATTCTGGTGTTAAAATATTTGGGGGCATATTGCCTAAATCACGTGCAAAATTAATAGCGTGACCTAGATGACGACCGTCTTGCATCACCGATTCATAATTCGCCCATGTTTTAGGTTCAAGTTGAATATGTATACGATAAGGCGCTTTTTTATCAAATTTATAAGAATCAAACGTATAAATTGCTTGTTCTTGTTGCAACCCCATTATATTAAATACCTTTTCAATTTCTACAGTTTTTGAGAAAAACGTTGGCATATATAGGCTTATCGAATCTATAGCATGTTGTTTCAAGTATTGAAACACATTACCCCATATTTTTAAATAATCGCCTTCTGTGCGCTTTTTTACATTACCTAATCCAACAGTTACCACCTTACACCATTGATCATTGATGAATAGCGCTGCCTCTCGTACATCTCCTAAATTAGATGATACTAATTGTTGCGCTTTTAAAGGCGCCAAAGCATCAATCAATGCATGATCTTCCTTCACTTCCTCCACATATTGATTAAGATGTTCCGGTACGCCAATCACACGTACTGATGATTTGTATGCTGTCATCATCCCACTCCTTTTCTCTTTTAATGCTTTATACAAAGAAAGGCTGGATAGTGCCCTTAGAAAAGACACTCCCAGCCATGTATGACATTGATTTAGAATTTACCTTTTTTATAAGCTAAACCTAAACCACCAATTTTGAAAATTGCACGTGTATCAATCACGCGTTTCATGAAGGCTGCTTTTTTACCTGTGATTTCACGGCCATAAACAAGTCCTACACCATCATGTTTACCTAAAGATGCAACTGTTCCACGATCAACATACGTGAAGTTTTCAGTAGGCTCACCTTTTAAAATATGTTGAATATTTTTCGCAACATGTTCACCTTGTTGCATTGCAATTTGTGCAGTTGTTGGTAATGGACGCTCTTCACCTTCTGGAATAAATGCAGAACAGTCACCGATTACGAAAATGTCATCATAACCTTCAATTGTTAAATCTTGTTTCGTAACGATGCGACCGCGTTTAACACCTTCGAATGATTTTTCCATTAATTGACTTCCACGTACACCTGCAGCCCAAACAACCGTATTCGCTTCTAATGTTTGTTCTTCATCGTTCACTTTTACAACGAATCCTTTTTCATTCGCTGCTACGATAGGTGTACCCACTTTAAATTCAACACCACGGCTTTCTAAATAACTCACCGCATGATTTACCAAGTTGTCAGAGAACATTGGTAACATTTTAGGTGCTGCTTCAACACAAGTAATTTTAACTTTACTTTGGTCAACGCCGTATTTGTTCGCAAGTTCTGGAATACGATCTGTTAATTCGCCTAAAAATTCTACACCTGTAAAACCTGCGCCCCCAACTAAAATTGCTAAATCATTATCATCTTTCGTTTTTGATGCAGCATAATTTGCAAATTTGTCTTCAATATGACGCGCAATTTTTCGTGCAGTATGCACATTTTCAATTTGGAACGCATGTTCTTTCATACCATTAATGCCAAATGTTTCAGATTCGAATCCTAAACCAACCACTAAAATATCAAAATCGAAAATACCACGTGTCGTTTCAACTTTTTTAGCGTTGCGGTCTATTTTAGTTACCTCTGCACGCACGAATTCAACATGATCTTTAATGACACTATCGATCGGATACAAAACATCCTCATAGCTTAGCGTACCAGCTGATGCTTCATGTAACCATGTAGACTCATAGTGATAATCGTTTTTATTAATTAAAGTGATGTGTGCATCTTCTTCAGATAATTGTTTTTGAAGTTTTGATACAGTTTGTAAACCAGCGTAACCTGCACCCAAAACAAGTACTTTTTTACGTTCTGCCATTTCTATTCACCTATTCCTTCATAAATATTATAAATACTCTTCCTACTGTATACCCTCATAATTTTTTATGTACACAAAATTGTAAAATACAGTTCAATAATAGTTTATATTTTTTTAACGGTGAATTCAAGTTAATCATATGAATGTAAACACTTCGATATCAACAGTTAATATAAGCAGAGAAAATGAAGTGCCACTTGAGAGAAACCGCTTACATAACGATGAAATAATGGAGTCGTACAGTGTATCAACGCTTACACTTGCACGACTCCTTACTTAAATCTATTCAATATTGATCATATGACCTTAATGATTATACTTAATTTTGAAGGTTAACAATCTTCAGGTGTGCCTGCCACTTTAGCTGTTCTAAATGAACTGCCACAGCCACATGAAGCAATTGCATTTGGGTTGTCGATTTGGAACCCGCCACCCATCAGTGACGTCTTGTAATCAATCGTCGTACCATTAAGTATTGGTGCATCTTCCTTATCCACTAATACTTTTAACCCATAAAATTCTAAAACTTCATCATTTTCACCTGGTTCTGGCTCAGCAGTCATGCCATACGTAAGACCTGTACAGCCGCCGCCATTCACTTTCACTTTTAAGTAACCATTTGGCATATCATTTTGTTTCAACATATCTTTCACTTCGTAAGCCGCTGCTTCCGTTAAAATAACAGTAGACATGATAAATCCTCCTTAAAAAATCCACGTCGCTTCAATGTGTGCATAAATATTTTGTAGCAATTCATCAGGTGTTTCCCCTTCAACTAAATCACCATTGACAAGCGCATAAAGTCCTGATGAACATATACCACAGTGTTGTAAACAGCCATAGTCTAGAACATCTATATTGGGATCGTTTTCTAAGGTCTGAAAAACTTTTTCAGAACCCCTTGCCATATTGGAGATGCAAAACTCAACAATAGGATTCATGGTTCACCCTCTAGCATTTCAATTTATAGTACATACATTATAACAAACTATCTCACATCCATCTATGACATCAACTTATATAAAGTTGTTTAATAACATTAATATTAATAATTATTTGTGAATCAATTTTGACAGAATTTTGACGTTTGTTTGTGTGCATTTTAAAAAACGTATATAATTATAGTAAGTAATGATGTCTGAATCTCATTCATTTTGATGCAAACGTAATATGTCGAGGGGTCATAAACATATTGTTCGCATCGAGCATATAAAATCAACATTAAAGGGGAATTTATAATGAAGAATTTAGTATTGTTAGGCGGCGGCTACGGCAACATGCGTATTTTGTCTCGTATCTTACCAGAGGCACTACCAGATGATTATCAAGTAACACTTATTGACCGTATGCCTTATCACGGGTTAAAAACAGAATTTTATGCGCTTGCGGCAGGTTCTAAATCGGATAAAGAGGTTCGAGTAGGTTTTCCTAAATCAGAACGAATGAATGTGGTATATGGCGAAATCACTGATATTGATCTAGAGCAACAAATCATTTCAGTGGGACAAACACGTGTAGATTATGATGAATTGATTATTGGATTAGGTTGTGAAGACAAATATCATAATGTGCCTGGGGCTAAAGCGTATACATATAGTATTCAAACATTACAAAGTGCGCGCAAAACATACCATGATATTAGTGAATTGCCTTCAAATTCTCAAGTTGGCATTGTAGGGGCTGGATTAAGCGGCATTGAACTTGCAAGTGCTTTACGTGAAAGCCGTAGTGATATTAAAATCTTTTTATATGATAGAGGCGATCGCATCCTAAATCAATTTCCAGAAAAAC
Source organism: Staphylococcus sp. 11007852 (assembly GCF_011394325.1). Classification (NCBI taxonomy): domain Bacteria; kingdom Bacillati; phylum Bacillota; class Bacilli; order Caryophanales; family Staphylococcaceae; genus Staphylococcus; species Staphylococcus sp. 11007852. The sequence continues at coordinate 55,798 of NZ_JAANBJ010000022.1, forward strand.
TAAGTAATTATGTAAAAAAATGGTTTGAACAACATGATGTTACTGTTGTACCAAATTCAGACATTGTTAAAGTAGAACCTGGTATTTTATATAATAAAGAAACGAAAAATGAACACGATTTAATCGTCTGGACAGCGGGGATTCAACCTGTTGAGTTAGTCCGTAATTTACCTGTTGATTTAAGTCGCAGCAATCGTGTTATTTTAAATCAGTATCACCAAGTTCCGACATACCCTAATGTATATGTCGTAGGAGATTGCGCAGACTTACCACATGCACCAAGTGCGCAACTTGCAGAAGAACAAGCAGATCAAATCGCATCTGTTTTAAAAACAAAATGGGAAGGTAAACCATTACCTGAACAAATGCCAGACATTAAAATCCAAGGATTTTTAGGCTCACTTGGTGAGAAAAAAGGCTTTGCATATGTCATGGATAAGACTGTAACAGGTCGTCTTGCATCAATCTTAAAATCTGGTGTGTTATGGCTTTATAAACATCATAACGGTTAACATTAAAAAACGGGATGGGACGCATGTTCCATTCCGTTTTGAATTATAGTAGATAAATGTCATATTTACATATTTATATGAAAAATGAGGTACCTTATTTTTCATTTACAATATGTTCATCTATAAACCGTGTAATCGGTTTGAGTTGGACGTATCCATCTGTAACATATTCATCATTCATTGTAACAAGAGGATAAAATAATTCATCTTCTTGGATTTGTTCGATAAATTGCTGATCATGGTCAGATAGATTTTCAGTATCTTTTTCAATATCTATATACGTATACTCGAACTGAATATTTGGATATTTACGCGCTAAAATCGACTGTAACCACTCATATGTGTTTTGAGAACTGGGTGCATTCACACAACTGGCACAAATGACGTCAGCACCATAAACGACAACACTCACTTTAGTCATCAATACTCTCCCCTTGTTTCTATTATAGATTTTTACTACTGATTCTATTATAATAAAAAAATAAGAGGAATTAGAACCATTTAACTTGAAAGGAGGCATTTTACATGCCAACTGAAAATGCAACAATGTATGACCAAGTTGCTGAGGTCATCGAAAAATTACGTCCTTTCTTATTACGCGATGGCGGTGACTGTGAACTCGTCGATGTTGAAGATGGAATTGTAAAGCTTCAATTATTAGGCGCTTGTGGCACATGTCCAAGTAGTACCATTACTTTAAAAGCCGGAATTGAACGTGCACTCGTTGAAGAAGTGCCTGGCGTTATTGAAGTTGAACAAGTTTTTTAATATCGCATATTTTAAAATAAATCACTTATTCTTGTTCGGGCTTGCCGACAACACATACACCCCTTAAAAGCTTGTAATTAATACTTTTAAGGGGTGTTTTATATTGATAAACGTCATGTCTACCAAGCTTTATGTACTGAAATCATCTAACCTTGCCATTCATTTAAAATATACAAAAACAGTAACATGACCACGAATCATGTTACTGTTTTTCATTTTTATGAGTGAATATGTTTCTCAATTTTTTCAGTTAGTTCTACTAAACCGCGCCAACCAATGTGTACTGCATCACTCATCACATATGGTTTATAGTCTTGATCTGTCATGTCGTGTACATTGCCACCATGAGATGAAATAGTTTTCACAATCTTTTCATCCACTTTTTGACGGCGTTCTCTATCAACATGAATAGAATCATACCATTTACCATTTACAGGTAGGACGACATATTGTACATCTGCATTACCAGCTTTCATAAGGTCTACTAAAAGTGCAAGATCTTTGAATTCTGGAGAGTTCATGTGGAACTCATGTTGACGACTAATTGGACGTTTATTTTGTTTAATCAGTTTCCAATATTCATCTTTAATGCGATAAGGATTCGTTGAACTACGGCTTTTACCATACTTTTCAGCTTCCTTATCTAATTGTGCATATGATTTTGTATTTGGTTTAGATTTATCAAGCAGTTTGGTTAACTTATCTGTTTCTACAGACATCGGAATATAACTTTTCAAAATTTCCATTTTTTCTAAATGGTTCGCATAAAATGGGTTTAAGTAATGACCTTTAACTTCACCTGTTTTAGCGACCTGTTTTAAAAAGTCATCATGCTTATTTGTTTTAAAATGTAATAAACGTTGAGCGAGACGTTGTTTAAGATGATTCGGTATATTTGGATTATCGAAATATAGGTTAATCTGAACTTTAGACACACGACCTAAGTAGTTATTTTCTAACATACCTTTTCGTGTGAACCATTGCGGTGAAATAATGATCGTCATTTTTTTATTTTTTAACTGATCATATTGCGCACCCAAAGCAATAGCCTGTAATAAATCTGTTTGTCCACCCGTACCTACATAAAATAAGTCTGGCTTTTTACCTTTTAACAAGATAACAGGTTGGTACGGGTCGTCTTTACGCAGTTCACTTGACCCATACACAGGATAAAAGTTTTTATCTTTTAACATGGCATGCTGAATGGCAGATCCTTTAATGACGTTATCAGAATTTGCAACTTGTTGTTTTAACAATTTCTGGTGAGACCAGTTAGGCTGAAGCCATGATGCAGGTATTAAAACAAAAGCACCAAATAAAAGTCCACTAACGAGAAAAGCTAAAATTGCTGGATGTTTTAACTTCATTGTAATTCAGATAATACTTCAACAATTTTATTTGGTGTTGCCCATGCTTCACGATCGAAGTCCATAATTGATACTTCAATATCCAACTCATTTTGAATTGCTAAAATAAGTTGTACTGTTTGCATAGAATCTAAAATACCTTCATCAAATAAACGAACATCTGGTTGTTCCTTAACAATGCTATCTTCTGTAACGTCTTCTAAAATATTTAATACTTGTTCTCTAAATTCCATATCAATCACTCCTAAATTAAATCAGTTTTCCTGAGAATATTAATAGTCCAAAAGCTATAAAGTGGAATGTAATGAGTATTCCCATTACATTGAAAAATGGATGTTTGAGCTGGCCAAAACGTTTTTTACGCCATTTTTCATAATACGCATAACCTATAAATAATGCTGCATGATATAAACCATAAATGATATAGAACCATTCAAGACCATGCCAAATCCCCATAATTCCGAAATTGACTAAAAATGCAAGATTTGAAATATGAAACGTTGATTTCATATATTTCTTCTTCGTCATAAAGAAGACGATACGCATATATACACAGTCTCTGAACCAGAATGACAGTGACATGTGCCAACGATTCCAGAAGTCTTTAATGTTTTTAGCGATAAATGGTTTATTAAAGTTCATTGGCGTTTGAATACCATAAATGTAACTAAATGCTACCGCAAATAAACTATATCCTGCAAAATCAAAGAATAGGTAGAACGTATATCCATACATGTAAATCCAATAATCAGTAAACGTTGTCAGATGGTTGCCCATTGGGGTTGTTACATATTTTTGAATTAAAAATGCCACAATATATTTGTATAAGAACCCTAACATCACAAAGTGTACTGCTTTTTCTAGGAGTAATTTGTATTGTGCTGCATCCGGAACTTTTTTATCATCTTTAACAAAACGTCTGAAACGATCAATTGGTCCTGATGATATTGTTGGGAAGAACGTCATAAATGCCAACAATTTTCTGAGAGGTATTTCTTTAATAGAATGATCTCGAATCTCCATAATCAATTGGATACTCTTAAATGCAATGTATGAAATACCTAAAAAGCCAAATAAGCCAAGTAATTTAGAACTGTATATATGTACTTGTCCAGTTCCTAACCATGAGCTTTGAAGTACTTTAACGGCAATTAAAGGTAAAAGTGATAAGAAAAGTACTGTGACATATAGCGCTGTCGAATTCTTTTCTTTATTTTTATTGAGTTTTTCATACCCTTTAATCACTAAAACTTGCCAAATGATATATAGGAAAAACGTCATCGTATGATAACTTAAATATTTAATTCCTAAAAAGTTATGTTTGTGGTCTGCAAAAATGATGACCAACATGACGATAGTGCTGAGTGCATTATAAATTTTAGAACGTTTACCGAATAACCCTAAAATGATGACAGGTAATAAAATGATAAACGCGATTAAGAAAAAGTGAAATGAAGCATATGGTGTCATGATTGGTATACCTCGTTAATCATTTTTCGGTCGATTTTACCGTTGTTATTTAACGGCATTTGCTCAACACACACCCACTGTTGTGGAATCATGTAATCCGGTAATTCTTCTTTAATACGGGATTTAATGACTTTAATCGCTTCTTTTTCATCTAAATCTCGAGATGATAATTGAAGCACACCTTTAAGTAATTTTACTTTATTATTTTTGCGTACAGGCACAACCATCGCATTAATAATTTCATCTAAACGGTTTAATTTCGCCTCTATTTCTTCTAATTCCATACGATAACCGTTGTATTTAATTTGATTATCAATACGTCCTTGGATAAACCATTGATCGTCTACAAATTTAGCACTATCTCCAGTGAGATAACCTCGCGTTCCATTTGTCTCGAAGAACACACGTGCACTGCGTTCTTCATCTTTGACGTAACCAGCACTTACACATGATCCTTCTATAACAAGTTCATTTTCATCTGTGACACGTAAGTTTACGCCTGGTCTCGGTTGACCGATAGGTACACTCTCAAATTGATCTAATACATCTTGTGTCACCAAAATACTTGTAATGGCAACTGTCGCTTCCGTAGGGCCATACGTATTGTAAATCGCAGCTTGCGGAAATTGTTTTAATAAGCGTTGTGCAGATTTATGGCCAAATACTTCACCACAGAATAAGAATGTCGATAAATTCGGCATGTGTTCTGTATTAAATGAAGGTAATAGTAAACACATTTCCATAAATGAAGGTGTAGACACCCACACATCTATCGGTTGAGCAACAAATAGCTCATGTAACGCTTTAGGGTTAATAATCATATCTTTTGATACAAATTGAATGGTACCTCCAGAAACTAATGCCGGATACACTGACATCACTGATAAATCAAACGAAAGTGGTGCCTGGTTCAACCATACTTGACCTTCTTTATTTTGATTTAAATCGTCTACCCAATTAGCAAAATCGACTAAACTATCATAATAAATTTGTACACCTTTAGGTTCACCCGTTGAACCTGAAGTGAAAATAGTATATGCGATTGAATCTGGTTGAATATTTGAAACATGAGCTGTTTCCCCTGTAAGGTTCAACGTTTTAACGTCAACAACTTTGACATTATCTAACGTCATTGTATCTGTCATTGTATTTAAAAACAGACTTGGTTGAATCCTGTTAACAATTGATTCGATACGATTCGCAGGAATCGAATAATCAATAGGTACGTAGCCACATCCTGCTTTTAATGCTGCAATCATTCCAACAATCATATATGGCGACATATGTCCATAAACAACAATCGGTTGTGTCTCATCCTTTAATTGAATTGCAAGTTGATTTGAATATGCTTCTAATTCGGAATAAGTTAAAGCATCAGTTTGATGTTGTACAGCATTTTTATTTGGAGTGGCTTCACTAAAATAACGAATGGCTTCTAAAATATCTCTCATCGTTAACACTCCCTCTTAGTTTAAAATTCGTTATAGACAAATGTACTTTGTGCACCGCTGTCCCCGTACAACAAGTATAAAGCCATCATAATAGCGAAATAAAACACCATTAATAAAAATGACTTTAGATACACATGATCTGCCAATTTCATAGTACTCACTTCTCTTTTCTAAAAAATTGTCGTGCATAGAATTGGTATTACCAGAAGTGACCCAATGCGTCCCTAGTTTAACACTGACTTCCTTATAGCTTTTCCCAATTTAAAACATCCGTCACATTTCTCATGCATCTGTTCCATTCATTTACACACGTAATATTATAATACTATTCACTCATTATATCTCATTTTTTGAATAATTTAAGTGAAATTTAAACTAAATAGGTCTTAAGTCGTAGAAAAACAAACATACAGCGCACGTGACGTATGTTTGTTTTTCATCATACTATATTATTCACTATAGGTTAAATCATAAACTTAAATATAATGATGTGAGATTGATTGCAAGCTATTTAAAACTTATTTTATTACGAGCTTCGCATCCGTTAAATACATCTTCTATATTTAATATACATGCTTGAATCATTTGGTCGCGTGTTAATATCGATGCACTTCCAATATGAGGAGTAATAATCACATTAGGAAACTTCAACAACGGGTGATCCATTTGAATCGGTTCATTGCGCACAACATCTAACCCTGCACCTGCAATTTCCTGTTCCTCTAATGCGCGAATTAAATCTTCTTCTACAACCAAATCTCCTCTACCAATATTGATAAAAATGGCATCATTTCTCATCATTTTAAATACATCATAATTAAATTTACTTTGCGTTTCAGGCGTTGACGGCGCTGTAGAAATAATAAAATCACTTTCTTTGACTAGCGTTTCAAATGACGTATAAAACGCGCCGAGCTCATGTTCTGCTTTTGCATTGCGCGAGCGATTATGGTATAAAATATCAGCATTAAAACCTTTTAATCGTCTTGCAAACGCTCTACCAATTTCACCCATACCATATATGCCAACTTTAGAACGATATATATCTTTACCCGCAAGTAAATAAGGTCCCCAACTTTCCCATTTACCATCTTGAACGTATTTTTCAGCTTCTACGATACGACGAGATGTGGCCAACATGAGCGCAAATCCTAATTCAGCTGTCGTTTCGGTTAACACATGTGGTGTGTTCGTTACGACAACCTCATGACGTTCTGCTGCCGCTAAATCTATATTGTCATACCCAACTGCCATATTTGCAACGATTTTCAAGTGAGGGGCAGCTTGAAATAATGTTTCATCTATTTGTTCACTTAAAGTAACGAGCAATGCCGTTTTATCTTTAGCCGCTTCTAAAAATTGTGTTCTCGGCATCGGTGTCAAGTGGTGGTCCCACATCTCAACCTCTGCATATTGTTCCAAACGCGCTTTAAACTTTTCCGGAATTTGACGCGTTACGAGAATTTTATTCATGTATATCACTACCCTTTTCAAGTTTCTGTATTAAAACAAATAAATCTTTGATGCTATAAGTAGGTGGTATAGGTTTGTTCATTGCGTCAACTTTTGAAGTGACACCTGTTTGAACATGAATGGTGTCCATGCCAATATTAATACCCGATAAAATATCCGTATCATATAAGTCGCCAATCATTGCAACCTCAGAACGATCCAATTGTAGTAAATCAAGGGCTTTATTCATAATCGGGGTTTCAGGTTTTCCAATAAATTTAGGTTCAGTTTTTGAAGACACTGTAACCACGCTTGTTAAAGAGCCGTTCCCCGGTAAAAATCCTTGTTCTTTAGGAATTGATGGATCTTTATTTGTCGAAATAAACACCGCACCTTTTTGAACAGCGAGTGTTGCTGTTGTTAGTTTTTCATATGTAATCGCTTCGTCTAATCCCATCACTACATAATCTACATTTGTATCTGATTTAAGTGTTAAACCAGCATCTTTTAATGCGGTTTCTAACCCTGACGCACCAACCATAAATACCGTTGCTCCCGGTTGTTCAGAAGCAATATAATCTGCTGTAGCCATCGCTGATGTAACAACTTCTTGAGGTCGCGCGTGGATATTCATTTGTTTTAATTTTGCTACTACATCCGTCGGCGATTTCGTTGAGTTATTTGTAACATAAAGATGTGGAATCTCATGTTCATTTAGATAATCAATAAATTCCTTGGCTCCTGGAATGATTTCGTTACCTTTATATAACGTCCCATCTAAGTCGATTAAATATGCTTTATAGTTTTTCATGATTCATTCCCGCCCTTTCCAAAAGCGGTAACTGGAACATTTTCATTTTCTAAAAAATGTACTACTTCATCTATAAATTGACGGTAATATGGGAGGACTTCATCAAATAACGTTTGTACTTCATTTACGTGAAGCTCATCATATAAATGAACGAATTGTTTTCGCACATCGATTGTTCGGTGAAGTTGCAATTGAGTATCTTTTGAAATCGCACCCTCAAGTTCTAAAATATCAATCACATCTTTATAATTACCAGGATCTCTTAATATAAAGGCATCAATAATCATATTGCCTATATCTACAGAAGACTCTATAAGCATTTGAGCCACACGTTCAAATGCATAGTGATTATCTTTGACATGTGCATAATCATCAGTTAATTGTTTCAAATATGTAAGTTTTCGAGATAATTGTTCCTTATTTACAAAATACATTTTAGTCACCTCTATTGTCTTAATCATATCACAATTTTGCAGTTCGATTCATTTATCGTTATACTTGCCTTAACATTTTATTGAAGGAGTACACGAACATGATTGATATGTTTTTATATGATGATCTCGAACCTTCTCAAGTTCGATTCGTAGGATTTGTAGGAGACCATAGTCGATATGACTTGGTGTTACTTCAAACAGATCGTCATTACGGTAAAACGATTGTGTTGAATACACAAACAAATAAATTCGGAATTATTGGTACTGACGATTTAGAAGAAGAAGGCTATATCGCATATATTTTAGGGGTTAACGATGATGAAGCTGAGGAAATTACTGCTTTCTTACATGAAGTAATTCAATAGTTGATGCTGTCCCCCTTTTCACAGCTCAGTGAATGGATTTTTAATAAATTACACATTTATCATTTGGCATATCGGCCTCACTTTACCCATTCTTATATCTACCAAGCTTACTCAAATAGTACAAAAAAGCCTTCGAAATTCGTTTGAATTCCGAAGGCTTTTTTAGTGATGTTGGATGTTTCATTACCATTCACCACATCATATTGCATTACGAATTATATGCATGCTGTAATCTTTATTAATGAAAGGACTTAATGTGTTACGCTGAGCATAAAAGCCCATTACTCTTGTATCGTGGGTTGAATTTTAACATCTTTGAGCTTATCTTCATTGATAATATGTGCATCTTCCGCAAGATGTTTTTCCGCTTCATGTTTACTAAGACGTCGAACAATGAAATACGCACATCCAAAATTACAGTATTCATATATATAATCCTGGATTGTTGAAAAACGTTTGTTAAAATCCGCTTTACGATTGGAATCATAATAAAAACCTTTTAAGCGCAATTGCTCATAACCATAATCCCCAACAATAAAATCATATTTATCTAATATCTCAGAGTATCGAGCCACAAAGTCCTCTTCAATAAAACCATTTTCATAGGATTCTAGAAGTTCAAAATAATGCTGACCTACTTTAATCATGCGTATCACACCTTGATTTTATTGATTTAATTGTGCATCACCAAGACGTTGTTTTTCTTTGGCTGCTTCATTTACTTGTTCATCAGCATGGTAAGAACTACGCACTAAAGGACCTGCTTGACAATGTTTAAAGCCTTTTTCCATTGCCACTTTGCGTAATTTACCAAATTCTAATGGTGTATAGTATTTTTGTACTTTTAAATGTTTACGAGACGGTTGTAAATATTGTCCAATCGTTAAAATATCTACATCGATCGCACGTAAATCATCCATAGTTTCATAAATTTCTTCGATTGTTTCACCTAAACCAACCATTAAACTTGATTTCGTTGGGATATCTGGTTGAATTTCTTTAGAACGTTTCAAAAATTCAAGCGTTCGATCATAGGTTGCACGCGCACGCACTCTTGGCGTTAAACGACGTACTGTTTCAATATTGTGATTCAAGATGTCTGGTTTAGAATCCATTAACGTTTTTAATGCTTCAAAATCTCCGCCCATATCTGACGGTAAAATTTCGATTGTCGTAAATGGATTACGTTCACGTACTTTACGTACCGTTTCTGCATAAACATTAGAACCCGCATCTTTTAAGTCATCACGTGCAACTGCAGTAATCACGACGTGTTTAAGATTCATTAATTCAACAGACTCTGCTACGCGTTCTGGTTCTTCTAAATCAAGCTCGTTCGGTAAACCCGTTTTAACTGCACAAAAACGACATGCACGTGTACAAACTGCCCCTAAAATCATAAATGTTGCTGTACGGCGTGCCCCCCAACATTCATGTATATTCGGACATTTCGCTTCCTCACATACTGTATGTAAGTTTTTTTCGCGCATCATTTTTTTGAGACCTGTGTAGTTCTCGTTTGTATTTAATTTTATTTTTAACCAATCCGGTTTACGTAGAATTTCTTCATTTTTAGTAGCCATAACAGCAGATACCCTCCTGTAGTTTTACATCTCATTACATTATAACGAACTTTACGGTAAATTAAAATCTACCGACTTAAAAATCATAATTGCAATAATTTTTCTTTGAAAATGTCTCTCAAAAATTCCGGCATTAAATAATTCACTTTTTCTTCTTTTAACAGTGGGAAATAACGTCCGAACGTGTACATATCTATTGTTCCTAAAGTGTATACCTCATCATCAACAATCTCTTTTCCTTGAACGAAATAGCGCTGAGATGATTGTATCAACCCTGCCTCATAGATAATATATCCTCCAAAAATATCCCCACGAAAGCCTAAACCTTGCGCATGTTGATACATATATTTATTTTCATTAGCTAGAAATAAAACTTCTTTTAATTTATGTCCACTAAGTTTAATCCTTACAGTATTAATCGGATGAGGTAACATTTGATGGATATCATATTCTGTTAAAACTTTTTGATGATAGCTTTTTACAATTAACCCCGCATTAATAATGGTACAATCCGCCTCGGTGAATTCATGAACACTTTCTGCTAATAAATAACCTGCTTCGGTCACATGATTCGTCCCTTGTTTCAAAGTCATTGGTCGTGACACAACAGCATCATTAAGTAATTGCTTTCCTTCTACATCAAATGATGTCGACACTTCTGGTAATGTGTGCAATGGATGCAATGTTGCACGCTTATGTACGACTTGACGCGCCTCAATGTCTAAAGTCACTTCACCTAAATAATGACCATACTTCCCTGCTGCTGCCATTAACACACCATTTTCAATTTGACCATTTTCAAAATAATGATGTGTATGTGCACCAAAAATGACATCAATTTCAGGAAGTTCTTCACATAACTTTTCATCAAAGAAAATACCGACATGACTCATCACTATTAGCACATCATAGTTACGTTGGTATTTTGCAATCTCTTCTTTTATCGCTTCAAAAGGGTTAGTCACAACCCAATCTAAAGCGCGATAAAAAGGCGTAAAAGGTGCTGTGACTGCTACAAAAAGAAGACGTACGCCTTCAATATGTTTCATCACTGAGGAAACAAAGTGTTGTGGCAATTCACCATGTTCATCAAAGACGTTCGAACACGTAACGTCAAATGTTGCATTTGAATAAAGGGTTTGTAATGCTTCATGCGAAATCGTCATCCCTTCATTGTTGCCAATAGTAGCAATGTCACAGGATGCTTGATTTAACAACTCTATGTTGCGTTTACCCATCGTTCCTTCTGTAACAGGTAAAGATAAATCTACATGGTCACCAATATCTATATATAAAGATGGATGTGATAAATGAGGTCGTTCTTGATTCATATATGCGGCAATACGTTGAAATTCATGTAAATGACTATGTATATCATTCGTATGATAAATTGTAATTCGCATGAGCATCTCTCCTTATCCACTAAATGATTGAAGAATTAAATAGAGACCTAATATTAACATGACTATCCGTAATATAAGTACGACCATATCTGATTTAATCGTTTTATTGACCTTTACACCTATTTGTGCACCGATGTAACTAGACAGTATTAAAATTAAACCGTAACTCCAAACGACATGTCCTTGGATGACATGCCCAATTGAGCCCGCAACGCTTGAAAAGAAAATGATCATCATACTCGTACCGACAGCAACGTGAGGTGGGAAACGAAACACAATGAGCAAAAATGGCGTCATGAGCACACCGCCACCGATACCAAAAAGACCAGATGTAAGTCCAACTATAAAAGCAGCAACAACCGCAATGACAGGTGCGACACCATAAACATGACGTTCACCACTACCATCAATATATGTTTTCATATATTTTGGCTTTTGACATAGTTTAAGTGGTGGAATTTTATAACGTATCATTAATAAGATGGATACAAGTATTAAAAATAAGCCGAAATATAAATTAAATGAATGCATCGTTAAAAAGCGACTGAGATAAGCACCTATAAAAGCGCCTGGAAGAATACCTATAATTAAAATCAAGCCATTTCGTATATCAACTTGTTTAACTTTTAAATATCCCAAGGTAGAAGATAAGCCTGTTGCGATTAGTATGATTGAAGATGTTCCAATCGCTGTTTGAGGCGTAATATGATGCAAAATCCCTTGAGTGATTCCAAAGTATATTAAAGTTGGCACGATGATAATGCCGCCACCAATACCAACAATAGAACCTATGATTGCTGATAAAAGTCCGATAATGATTAATATTACAATGCTCATCACATTGCCTCCCTGTTAAAAAAGTTTAAGTTGTTGTGGTGCAAGCCCTTCATAATCGATTTTAAGAAATCTTTGTAGTGTTTTTGCGTTCTGTGCAGCATGGCCACCTGAATTATTGTTTAAAATGACATACACTTTTTTAACTTTTTGCGCTAAAATTTGTATCTTTTCAGCTATATCTTGTAACTCATTGTCATTGTAATCATATAAATAGCGTACATCTCGCCATTCTTGGTCCGTCATATCCTTTTTCGTCCAACCGTGCACATTTCTTCCATGTAAACGTACAAATGCCACATCATGCGTTACTCTATTTACAAATGGAATAGACCCCTCTCCTGCTTGAGGTTCATCACAAACGGCATGAATCAAGTGTTGTTCTGTTAAAAACGCGAGTGTATTTTCTTTCATCTGTGGTGTAAACCACGATTGATGCCTAAACTCAATACAAATCGGTATATCTTTGAGTTGAGATTTTACAAAACGAATATAATGAATGTTTTTTACATTACAATCAAACCACGGTGGAAATTGAACAAGTACCATCGCAAGTTTGTTTGCTTTTACTAGAGGCTCAAGCATTTGATTAAATGCTTGAAATAATGCTTCTATCGATTCAGCATAATCTTTATAATCAGCATGTAACGTTAAAGCTTGATGAATTTTAACTACAAATTTAAAACGTTCAGGTGTTTCTTTGATCCACTTTAAAATATTACGTTCAGGTTGAATCGCATAATAAGAAGCATCTAATTCAACAATAGGAAAATGACTGGCATACGTTTTTAATTTATCAGTTTTACGTGCTAAATCTTCGTAGAGTCCGTCATGATCTCCCCAACCCGTTAAGCCTATTTCTATCATATTTATCACCGATTTCATTTTATCACATTCATTTGACAATCGACGACTTCAAGGTACTTCCGGTCGTTTCCTCAATCTTTCTAAGGGTAAAGAGATAAAAAAGATAAACAGGAGTGATGAAAATGGAATCATACATGTATGGTACGCACCAAGCGCAACATTATGATGTATATCTTAATGAGTCAGCTGAAAACACCACTTGGCTTGCACTTGTTCATGGTGGCTATTGGCGTGAAAAATTCGACAAACATATGTTAAATCCCCTTATCGACGCTTTTATAGACGCGGGGTTTTCCATTATTAATATTGAGTATCGTCGTGGACCTAAACATCAGTGGCCCATACCCGCAAATGATGTCCATGAAGCGTTAAATCATTTTAAACACACTTCATATGCACCTAAAAGGATTGTAGGCATCGGGCATTCTGTAGGCGGACAGCTAGTATTATTAAATCATCGCGATTTGGATGCACTCGTAGGTTTGGCACCTGTGACCGATGTGCTCTATACGTTACATCACCACCTAGGTCAAGATGCCGTTGCAGAATATTTTGAAACACGCGCTACAAAATTATTAAGACAAGCCTCCCCAATTACACAGCTTCCTATATCTTGTGACGCACTGATTGTTCATGGTTTTAATGATAATGCTGTACATATCGATACATCTATCTCATTTATTCATGAAAATTATCAAAAAGGACATTATATCACGTTTTATGCTTTGCCTTATTTAGACCATTTAGATTGTATCAATCCAGAAGGAACACATTTTAAACTCTTGTTATCTTGGCTGAAACAATTCGCCTAGTCATCAATGGCGAGAGAGAACCAAATCATCTGGTTTCTCTCCCTTTTTGATGCATTCACTTGGCAAACATTGCGGTCATTGCATTTACTGAGCACAAGAAAATCTGAATATCTATATAAATGACGTTTTAAATGCGCATGAATGTAATGTGTGTACTCTCCTCTTATATTCATTCAGAAGTATTGAGATTTCGTCTGAACGTGAGATCTGTTTCATATTCTAACGTTGTCATCAATTGTGACACAGCCATTTCGCGTGTTATCCTTAAGCCTTGACCCGCCCACAAATGCGTCACGCTTTCGTCCTTATGTTCAATCGCCTGTTAACGTAATGCCTTTGTTAAATCATTTTGTATTGGATACGGAAGTAGTGTTACTTGTTGTGCACGCATGTCATGAATAAATTGATTCTCTATACCTCGCGCCCATTTGCCACTATACATCTTTGTCATCTTGGTGCTCGTTTCTACATTGTGCATTAAAGCATTGCGATGTACCACATTATATCTTATTTAACCGCATTCACTCCGTGATAACCTAATATGCAAAATAAGATGGTAACGTTATCGAAAAAAGACTAGGACGTCTTTTCGCCCTAGTCTCGAATCATTTTATACATTGATACAAAAGGCGTGTCACCTTAAATTGTATATTGTAAGGGTAAGTTTTAACGCACTTGTTCTACCATTTTACTTTCAACACGATCCATCTCATCTTCAATTTCCATGCCTAACATCTCTTCAATCAAATCTTCATGAGTAACAATCGCATCCGTACCACCGTATTCATCAATAACAATGGCTAAATGTTTTCGGGTCACCGTCATTTTACGCAGTACCCATTCTGCGTGATTATGTTCATAGACAAATAAAGGTTCAGAACAAAATTCTCGCAATGATTTTTCAGGTGTTTGGCTCCATGCAAGTAAATATTTTGAATGAAAAACGCCTACCACATGATCAATATCCCCTTCATATACAGGATAACGTGTGTATGGATGATTCATTACAACATCGTAAACTTCATTATAATCATCATCGACACTCAAAGAGGTAACATTGACACGAGGTGTCGTATTCACATCATTAATTTTCAAACGATCGAAATTAATAACACCTTGAATACGATTTTTTTCAATTTCATTAAACGCACCATCACTACCAGCAATCGAAACCATTGCGCGTACTTCTTCCTTCGACATACCCTCTTGATCACGGCCACGTGTAATCAAATGGTTAATCGTATCCGTAATCAAATTTAATATTTTTGTTAATGGCTTAAATAAAATCACAAAAATGTGTATAACAGGAAAAACAAGTCTTGCAATAGGATCAGGTATCGTTGCCGCTATTGATTTAGGTATGACTTCCGCAAATAAAATAATGACAACCGTCAACACCGCTGAAGCCACACCGACATTGACACCCATATCTACAGCTAAAATGGTCACCAATGTGGGTAAAAGGATATTCGCGATATTATTCCCTATAAGGATGGTTGTAATGAATTCACTCGGTTTATCTAATAATTTCAATAATTTTGCAGACTTTTGATTCGCATCCGCTTCCGCTTGTAATTTCACTTTATTCGCAGCGGTCAGTGCCGTTTCACTACCTGAAAAGAAAAAAGATACACAAATTAATACAATGATCGCAATGATCATTAAGCAGTTCTCCTTCCGATACGTCCAAATTTCAGCTACTTAAAATTTTTTGACATTATTTCGTCTGATAAAACATAAAATGTTGTACCACCAGTATTTTACCATACATCTTTATAGATACACTGATAACATTCTGATTTTTTATGCGAGGTACGTCATCATTTAAAAAGTTGAATAGGTTAACGAGGGCAAAACATAGCGCCCTTCTAACCAAAAAGCAAGCAGAATTAATCTATTGTTTTATTTGTTTCCTTAGGCGAGACTTCTGAGACATCAAGCCGAAATCAAAATTCACTTTGAACACAGAACTCTTTAAATAGCTTTCACGAAGTAAAAGACAATAGATGACTGGATGACGCATGCGCTTTCCAAGTTTTACGCACCTTACACTATTGATCACCTATTCATGCATGCCCATTGGTGTACTGAAGACGTAACGCATTTCATTCCCAACGTCTCCATGCACCGGCAGATATTACTAAGAAATTAAAAAAGTATCAACGCTTTATGAATAACCATAAAGCGTTGATACAATCATATTTGATTAACCAATAGAGCCCTCCATCTCGAACTTAATTAATCGGTTCATTTCAACGGCATATTCCATTGGCAATTCTTTTGTAAATGGTTCAATGAAGCCCATAACAATCATTTCAGTTGCTTCTTCTTCTGAAATACCACGAGACATTAAGTAGAAAAGTTGTTCTTCTGACACTTTTGATACTTTCGCTTCGTGTTCTAAGGAGATATTGTCATTAAAGATTTCATTGTATGGGATTGTGTCTGATGTTGACTCATTATCTAAAATTAACGTGTCACACTCGATATTAGAGCGTGCACCTTTGGCTTTACGACCAAAGTGTACAATACCACGGTACACTACTTTACCGCCATCTTTAGAAATGGATTTAGAGACGATAGTAGAAGATGTATTCGGTGCTTTATGAATCATTTTGGCACCAGCATCTTGTACTTGTCCTTTACCAGCAAATGCAATAGATAACGTGCTACCTTTTGCACCTTCACCAACAAGTACACAAGCCGGGTACTTCATAGTTAATTTTGAACCTAAGTTACCGTCAACCCATTCCATGTTACCATTTTCGTGAACTAGTGTACGTTTAGTAACAAGGTTATAAACATTGTTTGCCCAGTTTTGGATTGTAGTGTAACGTACGTGGGCGTCTTTGTGAACGATAATTTCAACAACTGCAGAGTGTAATGAATTTGTCGTATACACAGGTGCAGTACATCCTTCTACATAGTTCACTGATGCACCTTCATCAGCAATAATTAACGTACGTTCAAATTGTCCCATATTTTCAGAGTTAATACGGAAGTATGCTTGTAATGGTGTATCTAATTTAACATTCTTAGGAATGTAAATAAATGATCCACCAGACCAAACCGCAGAGTTTAATGCTGCAAACTTATTGTCACCCGCAGGAATAACAGATGCAAAATACTTCTTAAACAAGTCTTCATTTTCTTTTAATGCTGTATCCGTATCTTTAAACACAATACCTTTTTCTTCAAGTTCTTTTTCCATATTATGGTATACAACTTCAGATTCGTATTGCGCAGAAACACCTGCTAAATATTTTTGTTCCGCTTCCGGAATACCTAATTTATCAAATGTACGTTTAATTTCTTCAGGCACTTCGTCCCAAGAACGTTCAGAACGCTCAGACGGTTTAACATAATACGTAATATCATCAAAATCTAATTCAGATAAATCTCCACCCCATTGTGGCATCGGCATTTTATAAAATAATTTTAATGCCTTTAAACGAAAGTCCAACATCCATTCCGGTTCATCTTTCATATTTGAAATTTCACGTACGATATTTTCTGTTAATCCACGTTCAGATCTAAAAATCGACACATCTTCATCGTGGAATCCATATTTATAATCGCCTACATCAGGTGCTTTTTTAGCCATCAACGATCACTCCTATTCACTCATTTTTGTATCTTTATCGATACACTCTATACTAACGCGGTTCTAGTTACGTTTATTCTTCTATTTTGCCTTCTTGTTCCACTGTACCCTTTTCCAGTGCTTTCCATGCTAAAGTGGCACACTTGATACGTGCTGGGAATTGAGATACACCTTGTAATGCCTCAATGTCACCCATGTCGTCAGTAATGACATAATCTTCACCGAGCATCATTTTTGTAAATTCTTGACTCATTTCCATGGCTTCCTTAAGACTGTGTCCTTTGATCGCCTCTGTCATCATAGATGCACTTGACATCGAAATCGAGCACCCTTCACCTTCGAATTTTGCATCTTTAATAATGCCATCTACAATATCAAAAGTGAGTCGTATTCTATCCCCACAAGTTGGATTGTTCATATCAACAGTCATTGTGCCGTCTTCTATAACACCTCTGTTGCGTGGGTTTTTATAATGATCCATAATCACTGAACGATATAATTGATCAAGATTATTAAAATTCATAAGAGAAAAACTCCTTTGTTTGTTTCAACCCTTCTATAAGTTGGTCTACATCTTCTTTAGTATTATAAATGTAGAAACTTGCACGTGCTGTTGACGAAACGTTCAACCATTTCATTAAAGGTTGCGCACAGTGGTGACCCGCACGTACTGCAACACCTTCTGTATCTAAAGCAGTCGCAACGTCATGAGGATGTACATCTTTAAGATTAAATGTGATGATGCCTGCACGTTTATCTTTATCTGGGCCATATATCTCTATACCATCAATTTCAGACATTCTATCATAAGCATACGCTGTTATCTCTGCTTCATGTTCATGTATCGCATCAAAGCCGATGCGTTCTAAATATTCAATCGCGGCTTTCAATCCTATAGCTTGCGCAATTAATGGCGTACCCGCCTCAAATTTCGTTGGCAAATCAGTCCAAGTACTTTCATGAAGTCCTACGAAATCTATCATATCGCCACCAAACTCAATCGGTTCCATGTCTTTTAATAACGCACGGCGACCATATAAAACACCTATACCAGTCGGTCCAAGCATTTTATGACCACTAAAGCTATAGAAGTCGACATCTAAATCTTGAACATCCACCTTCATATGAGGCACTGATTGCGCACCGTCTACTGCAATGATTGCGCCATGTTCGTGTGCGATTTGGGCAATGGTCTTAATGTCATTGATTGTTCCTAATACATTGGAAACGTGCGCGATTGCAACAATTTTAGTTCGATCTGTTATCGTTTCTTGAACAGCTTCAATCGTTAATTCCCCTGATTCAGTCATTGGAATAAATTTAAGTGTTGCGTTTTTACGCTTAGCCAGTTGTTGCCATGGCACAATATTCGCATGGTGTTCCATTTGAGTGACAACAATTTCATCACCCTCTTGAATATGTGCATCTCCATAACTATGTGCTACAAGATTAATTGCCGCTGTAGTGCCACGTGTAAAAATAATTTCCTCAAAGTATGTCGCATGTATAAATCGACGTACAGTTTCACGTGCACCTTCATAACCATCTGTAGCAAGTGAGCCTAAAGTGTGTACCCCACGATGCACGTTTGAATTGTAGCGATGATAATAATCATCAATGGCTTGAATCACTTGTTGCGGTTTCTGACTTGTCGCAGTTGAATCTAAATAAGCCAGTCGTTTCCCATTGATCTTTTGCTTTAATATGGGAAAGTCTTTAATAATTGCTTCAACATCAAATTGTGTTTCGGTCACTGTTATCACAGACCTTTCTCCAAATAGTTACTGACATTATCCTAAAACTAAAATGTAACAAAGTGGCGCTTAAACGTATGTTATATAAGGCCACTTTTGATACTTCATTCAAATGCTTATTTACCGACTTTAAGTTCGATAACTTCTCTTAATTGACGTTGAACATCTTCAATTGGAAGTTCACGTACAACAGGATCTAAGAAACCGTGAATAACTAAACGTTCTGCTTCATGTTGTGAAATACCACGGCTCATAAGGTAATAAAGTTGTTCAGGATCAACGCGCCCGACTGAAGCAGCATGTCCTGCTTCTACATCATCTTCATCAATTAAAAGAATTGGATTCGCATCGCCACGTGCATTTTCAGATAACATTAATACACGTGATTCTTGATTTGCTGAAGAACCTGAACCACCATGTTTAATGTACCCAATACCGTTAAAGATAGATGACGCTTTTTCTTTCATTACACCATGTTTAAGAATGTGGCCATCTGTTTCTTTACCATATTGAACGATACGAGATGTTAAATTAATTGTTTGTTCCCCACGGCCTACTACTACAGATTTTAAATCTGATGTTGAACGATCACCAATTAAATTTGTAGTGTTGTCAATGATTTGATTTCCTTCGTTCATAAGACCGAGCGACCAGTTAATCGTAGCGTCTGCAGCAGTTGTACCACGACGAATAATATGACCCGTGAATCCTTTGTCTAAAAAGTCTACGGAACCATAAGCAACTTTGGAATTTGCACCAGCTATAACTTCAGAAATAATATTAACCTGGCAACCCTCGCCAGAAACCGTAGAAAGGTAGTTTTCAACATAAGTCACTTCAGCACTTTCTTCAGTAACTAAAATCACATGATTGAAGAAACTTGCTTGTGAATCATCATGTAAAACCACGTATTGAATTGGATGTTCAACAACGACGTTACGCGGTACATAAACAAATACCCCACCATTCATAAGGGCCGCATTTAATGCTGTTAAACGATGTTCATCGATAGTAACTGCATCTTTCATATAATATTTTTCTACAAGGTCACTATGATTTTGGAGCGCCTCACTTATATGTTCAATAATGACGCCGTCTTCTTTCGCTTTCGCATTTACTTTTGAGTATGCTAGCGTATTATTATGTTGAATAATTAAGTTCTCACTTGCTTCAACATTAATAATACGGTCAATTTCATTAGGGAGATCTTGAAGGTTTTCGTACGTGCTACCTGTCGTTTCATGTTGTTTAAAAGTGTCAAAATCCCATTTATCAATTTTTGTCTTATCTGGTTTTGGCATTTCTAAAGACTCAGATTGTTTCAATGCATCTTTTCTCAAATGTGTCATCCAAGAAGGTTCGTGGTGCGCTTGTGAATAATCAACAAGTTGAGCTTCAGAAATATTTAATGTTTCAGTCGTCATACTTATTTCCTCCTAAGATGATTATTGGTTCGCTACTACTGAATCGTATTCTTCTTTAACCCACTCGTATCCTTCTTCTTCAAGGCGTTTGGCTAATTCAGCACCACCCGATTTAACAACGATACCGTTATACATCACATGTACGTGGTCTGGTGTAATGTAGTTTAATAAACGTTGGTAGTGCGTAATAATAAGTGAACCAAATTCATCACCGCGCATTTCGTTGATACCTTTAGAAACAACTTTTAATGCGTCAATATCTAAACCTGAGTCAATTTCATCTAAAATAGCAAATTTAGGTTGTAACATCATTAATTGAAGGATTTCGTTACGTTTTTTCTCTCCACCTGAGAATCCTTCATTAAGATAACGTTGTGCCATATCTTTATCCATGTCTAAGAAATCCATATGTTTGTCTAATTTTTTAATGAATTGCATTAAGTTGATTTCTTGACCTTCTTCACGTTGTGAGTTGATTGCCGAACGCATAAAGTCCGCATTCGTTACCCCTGTAATTTCGGATGGATATTGCATTGCTAAAAAGAGTCCAGCTTTAGCACGTTCATCAACTTCCATCTCTAAAATGTTCTCGCCGTCTAATAACACTTCACCTTGAGTCACTTCATATGAAGGATGTCCCATAATAGCTGAAGATAGCGTAGATTTACCCGTACCATTTGGTCCCATAATGGCATGGATTTCACCCGTTTTAATCGTTAGGTTAACCCCTTTTAAAATCTCTTTATCGTCAATAGACACATGTAAGTCTTTAATTTCTAATGTTGATGGCATTACTATTCCCTCCAAAAAGTTAGATTACAATAACTAGTTTATAATAATTTTAAAGTAACGTCAAAAGGATTTCTAATCTTTCTAAATGCTCATTATAACGAAAATAACGGGAATTATAAAACATTTAGGGTTGAAAAAAGCGGTTTATTTTCGAATCATTTTTTTACTGTAATTAGAAAAGTTATTGATAATAGACAATGGCTTGTTCTCAATCAGAAAGGATCATCGTTGCGTATTCAAATGTATTGTTGTAATATGACATTTCAGTTAATATAAAGTAATCCTATTAAGAAAGGAACACGTTTGATTATGGCTCGATTTAAAATTTCAAATCTTCCTCGTGGTTTTGCTATGGGTGTCAGCGATTTAATCCCTGGCGTTAGCGGCGGAACGATTGCTTTACTTCTTGGCATCTATGATGACTTTATTGCTTCAGTAAGTGGTATTTTCTCAAAAAACTTTAAACGAAGTATGATGTTTTTACTTCCTATTATTATTGGAATGGGATTAGCAATTGGTATATTAAGCAGTCTTATTAATTATTTATTAGCATATCACCAAGTACCAACGATGTTTTTCTTTACAGGATTAATCATTGGTGTGATTCCATTTTTATTAAGAATTTCTCATTACAATAAAACTTTTAAAGCATCGCACTGGATAATTGTCGTTCTTTTTACGTTATTACTTGCAGCAATGGCATTTTTAAAGGGAGATACATCACATGCGGCACCAACACACATCGATTTATCAGCACCTATGCTCATTAAATATTTTGTTGCTGGGATATTAGCCTCAAGCGCCATGTTACTCCCTGGTATTTCAGGCTCATTCATTTTATTATTACTTGGCGTATATAGCACGGTTACATTTGCAATATCAGAGGTTGTTCGCTTTAACTTTCAAGCGTTACCCGTTATTATGTTAGTCGGTTTTGGCGTACTTGTCGGATTTATTGTTGCGAGTAAATTAATCAAATATTTACTCACACACTATACGTACTTCACCTATGCTGCTATCTTAGGCTTAGTTATTGGGTCATTATTTTCTGTATTTCCTGGCTTGCCAACTTCTGGCTTAACATGGATAATATCTATTTCAACGTTAATCTTAGGTTTCATTGTGAGTTATATTTTAGGTCGTTTTTCGGCAGATTCATAAAAAAATGCCTTGATCACGCTTATTGTGATCAAGGCATTTTGCTTTATTCAGCTGGTGTGACAGCACCGTCATATTTGTCTTTAATGAATTTTTTAATGTCATCAGACTGTAAAACTTTGATTAGAGCTTTGATTTTCTTGTCATCTTTATGTCCATCTTGTACAGCAATTAAATTTGCATATGGGTTGTTATCTGATTTTTCAACTGCGATAGAATCTTTTTGAGGATTTAACTTCTGCTCAATCGCGAAGTTAGAGTTAATGATAACTGCGTCTCCTTCATTATTTTGGTACGTTTTTGGTAAAAATTCTGCCGCTTGTTTATTATTAAATTTGATATCTTTTTTGTTTTCTACAATGTCATCAAATGTCGCATCTTGGATTTTAACGCCTTTTTTGATTTTAATAAGTCCTTCATCTACAAAGAATTTTAAGAATCGACCTTGTTCTGCAGGGTTGTTTGAAACGAAAATCTCAGCACCTTTAGGTAAATCTTTTAAACTTTTATGTTTTTGTGAATAAACAGCCATAGGTTCTAAGTGTACATTGCCAGCAGATTCAATTTTATACTTTTTATCTTTTTTCTCAGTATCTAAGTAAGGGGTATGTTGGAAGAAGTTCGCATCTAATTCTCCAGCATCTAATAATTTATTCGGTGTTGTATAATCATTAATAGTTTTAATTTCTAAATCATAACCTTCTTTTTCTAATAATGGTTTTGCCTGTTCTAAAATTTCAGCATGTGGCGCTGGTGAAGCACCTACCACGATTTTTTTATCTTCTTTATCACCACTTTTTGAATCATTCCCACAAGCTGCTAATACGACTGATAAAACTAAAATTAATGCAATTGATAAAAATCTTTTCATTTTTACATTCTCCTTGTCCTATATTTATCGTTTGTCTATTTTATTCGTTGTCCAATCTCCCAAAAATTGAATAACGAAGACGATAACTAAAATTAAAATGGTTGATATTAAAATGACATCATTTTGGTTACGTGTAAAACCTGTTAAATACGCTAAATTCCCTAAACCTCCTGCACCTATGACGCCCGCAACAGCTGTTGAACCTACTAAAGCAATGGCTGTAACAGTGATGCCAGAAATTAAAGCCGGAAGCGATTCTGGAATTAAAACCTTTCGAATGACTGTCCATGTGTTTGCCCCCATTGACCAAGCCGCTTCAATAACCCCTTTATCAATTTCTTTTAAGGCAATCTCGACAAGACGTGCGTAAAACGGTGAAGCACCAATAATCAATGCAGGTAATGCACCTGTTGGACCACTGATTGTTCCTAAAATCAAACTTGTAAATGGAATCAATAATAGAATCAGTATAATAAATGGAATCGCTCGAAATAAATTAACGAAAAATGACACGATATTATAAAATATACGACCGATTTTAGATTTACTTTTTGATGTTAAAAATAATATGACTCCTGTTATTAACCCAAATATAAAAGAAAATAGTGTAGCAATGATTGTCATATAGAGCGTTTCGTATGTTGCAACCCAGACCTCTGGCCAACGTACATTTGGCATTGTCATCATTTCATGTAATATTTCACCAAAACTCTTACCCATGTGCAATCACCTCTACTTCAATGTGTTTCAATTCTAAATCATGTGTCAGTTGTTCAAAGTCTGCTTGCGCAACATTTGGAATATGTAAAACAATAAATCCTATGGCACCTGACTTAGAATGTTTAATATTAGCCTCTAAAATATTTACCTCAACGTCATGTGTTTTTGAGATATATGAAACGATAGGTTGTGTTGTTGCTTCACCTGAAAAGTTAAGTTTAACGAGCTTGTCATTTGAATTTAATTTTACAAGGCCTGAAATATCCTCAAACTCAGCATTAGGTTGAAGATCTTCTTGAACAAAACGCTTAGTGACAGAATGTTCTGGATTTTCGAAAACTTCAGATACTTTACCTTGTTCAATTACCTTTCCATCTTCCATTACTGCCACTTCATCACAAATACGACGAATGACATGCATTTCATGAGTGATAATAATAATCGTTAAATTTTGTTCCTTTTTCAATTGAATGAGTAAATCAAGTATTTCATCTGTTGTTTGTGGATCAAGTGCACTTGTTGCTTCATCACAGAGTAATACTTCCGGGTCGTTTGCCAGCGCCCTTGCAATACCCACACGTTGTTTTTGTCCCCCGGACAATTCTGATGGATAGGCGTGTTCACGTCCCTTTAATCCAACTCGTTCAATGAGTTCTAAAGCTTTTAACTTAGCCTCTCGTTTAGAAACGCCTGCAATTTCTAATGGAAATAATACATTGTCAAGCACCGTGCGTGACCATAGTAAATTGAAATGTTGGAAGATCATACTCACCTTTTGGCGCTTATACCTTAAAGCACGTTTGCTCAATTTCCCTATATGATCTCCACCGATGATGACATCACCTGATGTAGGTGTTTCAAGATAATTAAATAATCGCACTAACGTACTTTTACCCGCTCCAGAAAAACCGATAATACCAAATATGGTACCTTTATTGATTGTTAAATTAACGTGATCAACAGCTAAAACGGATTTGGATTTGCTCTCGTACTGTTTGACGATATCCTTAAGCTCAATCATATTGCTCCCCCTTATGTGTTGCAAATCATCAAATATCAGAATAAAAAAAGCTTTCTCCTATATAAAAATAAGAGAAAGCATAGATTCCGATGCGTTTCTCTCATCTTCAAAAGTAAAGATACTTTATGTGAATTGGCACCATTTCTAAATATAGACGGTTGCCGGGCTTCATAGGGCACATCCCTCCACCACTCTAGATAAGAGTTTTCTGAATATTGAATTGTTTAAATCTTATCATTATCCTCAAGTTTCGTCAATCACTTTTTTCAATCTTTCTAATAAAAATGGGACAGACTGAAAAGCATAAATGCGGTCCACTTCTTTGTCATCACGCATGATTAACAAAATGGGTACTGATTGTATTTCAAAGGCTTGGCTAAATTCAGGATAAAAATTGAGGTCGCGTTTTTCTATAGGTAACTGTGTCACTTCATTTACAATATGCAACATTCGTTCTGAGACTTTACATGTCCCACACATCGGAGTATAGCCGAAAATTAAGTGTATATTGTGCTTTTTTTCTTTAAATGTATTGTTCAATTGCTCTGAAACACTCATGATATGAATATTTTCCTTTAACATAAAAATCCGTTTTAACATCAAATCCATGACGCCCTAAAACGTTTGAGAGGTAATCTCTTGGGCAACGTGCCACTTCACTATAAGTTGAATCAATAAAAATATCTGTACTTTCACTTAAATACTTCGAAAACCATTTTCGTATCTTTCGCCCCTCAGCATCAGCATCAACAAGAATGTATACTTGCTTACCATATAATGATTCTATCATATTGTCTAGTTTCTCAATTCCCATTGTGCCATGCGTACATATGATATCGACTGGTTCTAATAACACTTCCTTAACTCTTTTTTTATCAGATTTGCCTTCTACAACAATTACTTTATTAATCATCGCCATGGTCTTCACCTTCTAAAAAGATAGTATTCAGTGCAAAAAAACTCCAAGATAGTCCAAGGAATATCTAGGAGTTTAATAATTATTATTCGCCGATCATTTCTTGATAACCTTGTGCATCCATTAAAGCATCAAGTTCACTTTCGTCGCTTAATTCAACTTTCACCATCCAAGCTTTTTCATATGGTGATTCATTTACAGCTTCTGGTTCATCTTCAAGATCTTCATTCACTTCAATGATTTTACCAGATACTGGTGAATATAATTCTGAAACTGTTTTTACAGATTCAACGCTACCGAAAGTTTCGCCTTCTGATACTTCGTCATCAACTTCTGGAAGCTCAACGAATACGATATCTCCTAATTCGTTTTGTGCAAAGTCTGTAATACCAACAGTTGCAACATTTCCTTCAACTTTTACCCATTCATGTTCTTTAGAATATTTTAATTCACTTGGCACTGCCACTTGAATCCCCTCCTATATTTGTTTACAAGATAATCATGACACACATGTTTTTATCAATCAACTATTTTATTATAACCAAGTTTCACGATAAACTTGTTCATTAAAACCAACTGTAACTTTGTCACCTAAAATCGCTAAAGGACGTTTCACTAGCATACCATCGGACGCTAAAAGTTCTAACTTTTCGTCATCTGACAACGTATCTAATTTATCCTTTAAGTTTAATTCACGATACTTTGCACCGTGTGTATTGAATAATTTTTTAATTTCAATACCTGAACGGCCTACAATATCTTTAAATTCATCTTTCGTAGGTGTTAACTGAACGATATCTATAGGTTCAAAACTTACACCTTGCTCAGATAAAAATTTAGCTGCTTTTTTACATGTAGTACAATTAGGATACTGATAAAACTTAATCATGCTTTAACCTCCTCGCTTGACTTATATCAAATATAACAAAATTTGTTAAATTAGACTATTTTTTATACTACTTTCATAATTTTGTTTTTTATTAATCACGACATATGACGTCGACTAAGATATCCGTTATAATTTAGAACATATAACATAGTGGAGGTATGCAACATGCAAAAGATTCAAGACATGGAAACATTTAAATCAATCATTAATAAAGATGAAACAGTTATCGTCAAATTCGAGGCAGGATGGTGCCCTGATTGCAAAGCCATGGATATGTGGATCAGCCCTATTGTTGAAAAATACAATCAATATGAATGGTTTGTTGTAAATCGTGACGAAGTTGAAGAAGCTGCAATCGAAAACGATGTGATGGGTATCCCAAGTATTCTTATTTTCAAAAATGGCGAAAAGCTGCATCATTTACATTCAGCCAACGCAAAATCACCTGAACAAGTCGAATCATTCTTATCCGAGAGTTTAGGTTAACGTTAAAAAAGAACATATTAAAATCGTCTTCAAATAACTTTAAGCAATTTGAAGACGATTTTTTTATGAATAGATATGCAATTTTAACCGTACGCGTACATCTATTAAATGTACTCTGTATAGATTCCTTTATTATTACGTTTAGGCTCTTTATCATTATCGTTTTCTAAATCAGTTAAATAAATAAATCCAATAAGACGTTCATCAGGTAAAACACCAAATACATTTCTTACTTTTGGATGGAATATATATGTCGGCGTTTTCCAACATGTACCAATACCTTTTTCATATAACAAAAGTAATAAGTTTTGTGCATATGCCCCAACCGCTAAATAGTTTTCATTTTCTTCCCGTTGACGTGCATCACATTTCATAATAATCGCAAGAAAGCCACCTAAATTCGTTACCGCATCATAATGACTTTGTTGCTTGTCTTTTTCCCGTGGAAATGCATAGCGTGAGACTTCACGACTCATCTCACCAAGTTTATGTTTTGGTACATAAACCACGCGCCACGGTTCACGCATACCATGATTAGGTGCATTTGCTGCCTCCACAACAGCCTCCCTTACTGCATCTTCATCAATATGCATGTTTCTATCGAACTTCTTTATACTTCTTCGATATTTAATAGCGTGTTGAAGTTCCATCTTCATCTTCCCCTTTTCATTGATAACCATTATCAATTATAACTAAGGAACCCTTGCTTTTCAAATTACTGATACAAAGCCATCGCACTTTTTAATGTTTTTACATTTAATTGGCCGGGTGCAACACCTTCTTGAATAGAACCATAAGTAAGGGCACCACCAAATGTTTGTTGCGCAGTTCTAGATACGACACCGAGTTTTGACATTGAAATTCCCGTCACCCATTGTTGTAGCGCATCACTCGCTTCAGAAACAACTTGTAACAATGTAATGACATCATTTTTAGTGTGAGGCATCACTGCTATTTTTAAATGGGTGCCACCCCATTGCGACATGTAGTAATATGTTTTTTTCAAGACTTCTAATTGAGGTGTTTCCTCAAAATTATGATATGAGATAACAACTTGAATTCCTTTAGATTGAAGCTCATTTACCAATTGTTTTCGATTCAATGTTCGATCCCACTCTATATCTATGTACGTAACATCTTTCATATCTGCAAGTTCACGCATGAGCGACCAATACGCTTCTTCTGTGATCCCACTTTCACCACCTTGTTGCTCCGTTCTAAATGTAATGAGTTTTTCACAATGAATCGACGCTTCCTTTAATTGACGCAATATACATTCAATATGTTGAGCCGTAACATTTTTAATAGCATCAATTCTGATTTCTAAAATATCAAAGTCATCTTCATGCGTTTTTATACGCGCAATATCATCTTTTAAACATTCTATCGTTTTAGGCATAAAACTCCCTACTATTTGGGTTATCATACAATTCCACCTCTATACGTCCTATAGTATTTCTAATAGTATCTTATCTTTTTTGTATTGAAAAGAAAGAATCTCTTTGAACACAAAAATGTTTATACTATATATGGAAAACACTAGCAAACAACCTTGCATTAAGTCTTTTAATATCATTTAAATACTTTATCATTTCAATGTTGATTTAATCATATACAATTTAACTGAATATTCTAAAATTTTATTGCATTAATGTATCTACTTTTATATGATTAATATGATAAGCATAGTTTTATTTAGGAGGTTGCGTATGATTAGAGTGCTAAATGAAACGGATACGAAAGCTTTTTATGAACTTACGTGTGAAGCATTTCATCTTCATCCATTTGCTTTCGTCCATGAAATTAATGAACGTTCAAATTATACTGAACGAGACATCGCGCAAGTATTACACCCTAAAAATCATCATCTTCAAATCTTTTTTGGCGCTTTTGACGATGATACACTCGTTGGCTTTGTTCAACTTAATTTTTTTCCATATTCTTCAAAAAGTCATAAAGCCACTGTTCAAGGCTTATATGTGAAGCCTGAGTACCGCGGTCAACAAATAGGTCGCGCATTGATGGAAACCCTTATTGCTTATGCGCACCAAAAAGGTATCGAACAACTCGTACTCGCTGTTGCATCAAACAACATCGCTGCGAAAGTGTTTTGTGATCATTTGGGATTTGAGTTTCTAGCGCTTGAAATACATGCACGAAAATTTAATAATAAATACGTTGACGAACATTGGCTCGTTTATTATTTTGACAAGGAGTATGTATGAAAGAAATAACGAAAATTCAAAAATTATGGCAGTATGAAAAATATCATGTGATGATGCACAATTATAATAACTATACAGAAATTAAAACGATGATTAAACTTGGACACTCCTATGACGCTATCAAAACTAGAATTGATGAAATTTTAAATACGCCCATTCAACGTTCTGCGTTTCTCAATACATTTCAACACTTATGGGGCTATTTTAAAAAATACGCAACTCAGAATGAAAAAGCGTTATACACTACGTTCGTTAATCAACTTCAAACAACATCTCCTTCATATGACACATGTATTCAATTCATACAACATTTAGCTATAAAATACGATGAACAATATCTTTTAAACAGTTCAATAATGACATTATCCTTCCACAAAACTATTTAATTATAATATCTCAAATGTACAATTCTCATCCAAACCATGCTATAATGTCTCGTTGTAAATTAATTATTAAGGGTGCGAATTATGAAATTATTATGGTCTAA
Organism: Staphylococcus sp. 11007852; assembly: GCF_011394325.1. Lineage (NCBI taxonomy): Bacteria > Bacillati > Bacillota > Bacilli > Caryophanales > Staphylococcaceae > Staphylococcus > Staphylococcus sp. 11007852. Next base: position 86,274 of record NZ_JAANBJ010000022.1, read on the forward strand.
AAGGACACGCATGATAGAAATTGCTTTGTTGTCCTTTCTTACAATAATTGGGATAGGATCTCAATTTTATTTAAATTTGGCATATAGCTTAAATCAAGGGCTCTACCATTATGCATTAGGTATACATTCTAATTTACTTATTATACCAGCAATTATGGGAAACTTTGCATTTGCTTTTGGTGTCCCTCTCGGACATTTTCTCGTTCATAAATTAGGCTTCAAGAAAAACTTTTTACTTTTCTCATTTATATTCTTACTTGGTTCAATTTTAGGCTTTTTCTCGTTAGGTATCATATCCTTATCTATATCTAAAGTGATACAAGGTTTAAGTACAGGTGTGTTATTCTTTACGATGCTACCTAAAACCTTTCATGTATTTCCAAAACGGTTTAAAAATGTCTTTTTATTTATGATTATCGTTGGGTTGTTCGGCGCAAACGCCCTTGGAGGCTTAACTGGAAGCATCACGTTATTTTATGCCCAATGGCAATGGGTTTATATCTTTAACATAATGTCAGCAATCATCAGTTTACTTGTAGGTTGGTTGTATTTCGAAAAAGATGACACGACACATCAAAGTACTACGAAAGAAGACCATACTGTCGTTTTCTTTTTAGCGCTTTCATCTCTTTCATTATTAATACCACTTTGTCTTATTACGCAATATCGTTTTGATTCTATTAAAGTCTGGCCATGGTCTATCGTGACGTTGATTTTATTTGTGATTTTCTTATATAAAAATAAGCAGAGTCATACACCTATTGTTCATTTTTCGACATTGTTGTATCCGAAACCATTACTTGGCTCAATTATGGCGATTGTCTCACATCTGACGCTACTTATTGGCATTGCAGCAATCAATTTTTACTTATTACAAGTGATTCATTTACCCCCACATCAAATCCAGCTTTTTTATATTTACTTCTTTATCGGCGTATTTATAACAGGCGTTTTAAAAATGGTGTTTTATAGTGCGTGGGGGCCGGGTGTATTAGGTACCATTGGTTCCCTCGCCCTCCTATACGTCAGCACACATTGGTATATCATGCAAAATAACCTTGATCTTCACACTCTTTACTTTCAAGGGATGATTATTGGATTTGGTGCGAGTATGGTCCTTGTAAGCGGTGCAATGTCTACACTTTTAGATGGTGATTTGACACGTGCGTCACATCGTTCACTGACAATGCATTCTATACGTAATTACTTTGCTGCGATACTCGTTCCAATCATAGCCGTGTTTATGAAGCATAGAATCCAAAAAGGCTTTAATGACGTCAAATATAATCACATAGATAATAAAGCTATCATCATGAAACATATTCATAACGTATTTATGGATGCCACACATGACCTCTTTTTTGTGATGATTCTTTTAAGTAGTATTTTACTCATATCCTCTATCGCTCAATTTTTCTTTGGTAAAAGTCGGCGCATCGTGGCCAAGCGTAAATAAAAACTAATTTTCTGACTACCTTCATGTGTTAATATACGGTTTTATTACAGCTGAAATTTTGGATACGCTTCAACTTTGAGAAAGTAATATAGCCTTCAACATTCATCTTCCATTGAATGTTGAAGGCTATTTTTAAAATCACCAAACACTTCATACGCGATAACATTTACACATGTTGTTCAATCTTAATGAGTTCATTAAGAAATTGATCAAACGTTTTTTTAGTGACATTTAATTTAATTGTGCATCCTGATTCCGACACACTATTCGAACGTCTCAATCCAGAATCAAGTGTCACAAACACAGTTAAATCATGTCTATTTCTTTTGATTATTGTAAACGTCAAATCTGGTTCTAAAAAGTAAATTTCTGATAACCGTGATTTACATTTGAATTTTTTTAAATTCTCTATATCCATATCAAAAAGTGAGAAATCTGTGTGAAAGTGTGAGTTTTCGAATGAAACAATGATTTTAAAATCATAGATTGTTAACGCATCTTCTTTATTCACTTTTAGAAATTCAAAAGTTAAAGATGTTTGGCTTTCTGTATATAAGTCATCTTGCAATGAACAATAACGTTGATTCATATAGATGCCCTTTCTCTATATTAAGTGTAAAAAACAAGCCTATAACCGCAATGGTTATAGGCTACATAGTGGAGGCGGCGGGAGTAGATTTATCCGTTTATTTAATAGTGTGTTATACGTCTTGGAAGCTGTCATATCAACGTTTTCATTGTACACTTATATCAGTGTAAAATGTTAAAATTGATAAAACAATTAAAATTTGTGCACCCGAGTTCACTTCATAATTAACGTATTCACTGCCTGCAGCGTGTGAGATTTTTGTGATAACTGGGTTACTCAAGCTTATTATATTCACTCACTTGCCTTATAATCTTTTTTGTCTCTTTATAAATTAGCCAAGATGTAATCGTTGTAATTCTCATAAATAGTATCGATCAACAGTTTTACCAAAGGTTTAAAATTATACTCATCTGCTTCTTGCAAACATTTTAGGTAACTATCTTTATCCTTTAACTTTATAACCATATAAGGATACTCTTTTAATTGTAACAACCAATTATTTAACAATCTCGATACTCTTCCGTTTCCATCGCTAAAAGGGTGTATCCAAGTTATTTTTTGATGTATCATTGCTAAACTATTTATGAATTCTAAATTCACCTCTCTAAAGCTTTCATCAAATATAAAGCGTATATCTTTAGCTAGCAAATACATTTCCTCTTGAACTTTAGTTGGTGGTGGAGTATGAAATTTTACCCCAGTTATATAGTTACTAGATTGTCTAAAGCCTTTGACATACTCTTTAGACAATTTATATAAATATGAATGATAATCTTGTAACTTATATTGGTCAGGTATATCATTTTCTTCTAAAAGTTTCTCATACATATAATATAAACCGATAATTTCAATTTCATTTTTACTTAATATTTTACCTTCGTCTAAAAAGCCTTCAATATCGAAAATTATTTCTGAAATTTCTTCAATTTCTAAATTGATTCCCTCAAACCTAGAATCATTTGAAACTATTTCCATGATATTGACTTTACGATAAGAGTCAAACAGTTTTTTAGAATTCGAAAAAACACCTTTGACATATTGAAGTTTTATCTTTAAATCTATATCGGTACTTAAATTCCTACTACCTAAATCATAGCTAATATTTAATCGGTCAAGCCTGTAGGTAATCACAGATTTACTGACTTCAAAAAAGTCTGCTAAACAAATTATATCTGCATCGCTCAATTTTTGTTTTCCCTTAAATTCATCTAATTTATATCTCAACTCAAGGTGCGGTACCAAAAGGTACGAAGCAAATGTATTGGCAAACTTTTCAACTTTACTGTACGGAATATTTAAATCTTCATTTAATGTTACTTGTTGTTGTATTTCAAAGTCTTTAATATGGTGACATAATTCATGAGCTAAAGTAAATTTCAAACATCTTAAACTCACTTTATTTATATTTAATCCTATAATCGCCCTATTATGAACCTTTTCTTCATCTCTTTTTTCAGTAATATAAATACCATCAACATCATCTAAATCACTCGGTACATAGTTTGCATCCAACATCCTGCATAAACTAAAGACATCCAGTTTACTATGGATGCCTTCATCAAAACACGTATTTAAAGTATACTCTGCAAGTTCTCTACCATCTTGCATTCTATGCGAGGATTCTCTTAACAAATTAAGAAAATCTTGTTTACTTTCACTCATCCTAATACTTCCTGTAATTTATATAATTTAGTGATTTGCATTTTATCATGTTCATTGATACTACCTTTATGTCTTGCAATAAAAGAAGATTGAGGGCTTATATTCGAATGAACATCAGTTAAAGCAAGGTCGTAAAATTCTGCTAGACAAGTAATTTCAGATGAATAATTAATATTATTAATTTTATCATTTTCTAATCTATTGATAACATTAATAGAAATTCCAGTCTTTTTACTTACATAATCTAAGCTTAAATGATATCTATCTCTACTCTTTTTAAAAATATTCATAATTCCCCCTCCTTCATTATTTAGCATACGTATATATACACGCATTACTTACTTTATTATACCCAAATTGTCTAATCTGTAAATAGTTTTAGACTAAAAGACATAATGATACTACTGAATACATAAGTAAATATTGAATTAATGCATACGATGATATAGAATTCAAAAAGATTAAGCTAAACAACTCCATGTAGTGGAGCTTACCGAACAAAATATTTTATCAGACCCTTGCTACACTTAGTGTTTATTCAAACATGAAAAACGACCTTTTTACAGGCCGCTTTTCATACATATTATTGTTACTTTATTTAATAGATTACACTATATCTATAGTTCCTCTTTTAAGTATTAGCTTCAATAAACTTGTATAAGTCTTCCCTAAATAAGTATCCATTAACACCTTGGTTAGCTTCCCATCCGCTATACACAATACCAACAACCTCGTGTTTATCATTGAATACTGGTGAACCTGAACTTCCAGGTGCCCCTGGCATACTTCCGAAGAATTTTAAAGGGTCGGTTCTACCGATGAAAAATAATAATCCACCCTCACTAGACCACATAGTGTCAATATCTCTTCCTCCAGGATATCCAGCTAAATAAAATTTTTTATCTTTGTTTTTGTCAATCCATTCTTGGTTTATGTCATCGGCACTTTTTATTTTAGCTGGATTTACTACATCGCCAATGTTTTGACCTTTTTCATTTGGACTCATTTCCAAAATAACTACGTCTATATCCCCAGGGACTTCGGTGTAATCTCTAATTTTAAAAGTTCCTAAATCTTTTTTAGATCCCTCGTTTGCATTATTTTTTGCTAATATTACATTGGTCTTTAAAGTACCCTCTTTCAAAATAGACTTTAGAACATGCTTATTAGTCATTACAGTAGTTTTACCCGAAACAAAACCAGTTGCAGAAAAATTCGGTCCCTCTATTTTAGTAACTATATTGTAAGGTGAGTGAAACGAATTTTTAACTGCTTCTATTTTCGCTTTCGCTCCAGTATTTTCTTCTGCTCTAGCTACATTAATGCTGTTATTATAAAAACTATCAATAGTTCCTACTGAAGCAATTAAAGTTAACAAAGTCATACTTTTTATTATTGTGTTTTTCACTGTTAATACCACCTTTCTATTTTTTAATTTATATCAAGCTGCAAACTTTTTATACCGATACCTTTATAAATGTAATTAACTAATTATTAAATAGTCATTAATGTGGCTATAGAATTAAATCGATTTTACACTTTTAGGCTTTCAAAATTGTTAAATATACTCATAAATATATATTTGTGAGTTTACAATATTTACATACTTTTTTAGTGTGTTTATCACTTATCATTTTCTAACCAATTATTGCTTTTATCATTAAACCAATTAGATATTTCTGATGTAATAGGTTTTATAGATGTTCTAGTACCAACTCCACCATGAATTATACCTATTAATTGATTGTTTTTCTTCAAGAATACAGCTGAACCAGACTGACCAGGATAGCTTGGTATATCACTATATAAATTAAATTGATCAGTATGAGTTATCGTTCCTTCACTTCTATATTGAACGTATCCACTTTTTTCATAAGGGTAACCAAATGAATAAACTTCTTCCCCAACTAAATCATTAATGTTTCTTATCCCCATAACTTTAACAGGAGCTATATCGAATTCTTTACCATAAAATTTATAGTCACTTGACTTATTTGATTCTTTGCCCCCAATTAAAGCAATATCATATAGTTTATTTCCATTATCATAAGGATTAAATAAGGTAATGTCCATATATCCAAAAGGAGTCTTTAAAGCAGATTCAGCAGGGTATAATCTACCATTTGCATTATCTTCAAAGTTATTATCACTACAGTGCGAAGAAGTAATACCAACTTTAGAATTTATCATAGTAGCTGTACAATGATGTCCATCTTTTTCAAATTTAGCTACCCTTTTTCCTATCGGGTCTTTTGTGGTGTCAGTTACAATTACTTGTTTTCCATGATTTTCATTTGCTTTTAAGTCTGACATTTTTTCATTGGTTATAGGAAGAAAAATAACAATGGATAATATTAAAATTTTTTTTATCATAAAACACACCCTCTTTTAGTAAAAGATAGTTTTACATTATCTTAATATAAAAAGGGGGCAAAAACCATTACCCCCTTTAGCAAATTATCAAAGTCCTTTAAATAAATTATAAAATATCAAATTACCTAATTAACTTTTTAACTTGTCTTTTAAAATTTTAACAAATTTGCTATCAAATAGTCTGCCTACTAAAATATCACCTTTACCCTCGATTTTTGACTTACCAATGTGCATACCAACTAAATTATTGTCATCATCAAAGATTGGAGACCCTGAGTTACCTTCCTCAGTATATCCAAAATATTTAAGGTTTTGATCAGTAGAATGTACTTCAATTCTTTGCTTAAACATTTGATTTTGCACAGTGTTATTTGGGTATCCAACTAAATTAAGTACTTGGTTAGAACTCAAAGACTCTCCAAAACCAAATTCAAGGGGTTTTACCACTTCTCCAACTTCTTTATTATCAGCATTAGGTTTTAATGTTATGATTGCCAAATCTACACCTTCACCAAATGGAGCTTCATCGATAGACTCTGCTTGAAACTCACCATATGGCGTATTTAAGTTTCTTTGGTCATCTGTTGTTGTACCAGGTCTAAAAATAATTTTAGATGGATCTTTTTTGGCTTCTCGAGCTACATGAAAATTAGTAATAATTTTGTTTTTACCAACAACAGATGCTGTAGCATTCATTACACCTTTAACAGTTATTAATCCAACTGATTGATAAGGTGACTCTTGAGTATTAGAAACTTTTGTAAAATATCCCTCCGGTAGATAAAGAGGGTTTTGTTTATTATATTTGTCCCATTTCTCTTGATGTTCTTCTTTACTAAGCTCATTTGCAAAAGTATATTTTGTTAATGGGGTATCATATGATTGTAGAGTTATCGGGGTCACAGCTGCTAAAGTTAAAATTATAAAACCTTTTTTTATCATGTTGATTTTCATGTTGATTTCTCCAATTCTTATATATTTTAAATACTCGCCCAAATGTAACACCTTAATCTCGGAAAATATCATAATTATGATAGAAATGTGTTTTAAAAACTCCCAATTATTAAAACACATTATTATTATAATGTTTAAATTTATATTTTTTTATTAATTTTTAATTAAATATTCCTTAAATATTAACTGATTAGTGAAATAAATATCCTTTTACTAAAAAACGCAAAAAAAGAGCAATCCATAGGATTACTCTAAAGCACTACTTACAAAGTTGCATAATATTACAAATAAAGGGTCGCTCATTTATACTATGATATTGTATAAACATTTACAATAGACTTTATTAGTAATTTTCCATCATATCATTAAAATCACTAATATAAAGTATTTTTAACTATCAACAGATGGTATATCATCAACAAATTCTGGTGTCACAAGACTCACGTCTAATTTATCTGTAAACAAGCTGTAGTACTTCCCTAACATATCTCTTGCTTTTAAACGATCACTTGGCTTGATAGGAACTTCCACAAGCTCCACATGTTCATTGTAAACGAGGTTCATACGTCCAGTGTCTGGGTTCTTCTCAAATGAACTTCGCTTTACTACAACTTCTTTTGTTTCAGTCTCATCGCCTACTGCTGCATTAGTTAACAGATGCAGTAACTCTTTAGCGGTGAGAATACTGTCGTCCATAATTTTATCCTGTTGGCTTTTGATATATTCATCGACCTTTTCATTACGTAATAATCTACTTCCCGTCACGTGTGCTGAATTTGGGGCATAACCTGCCTTGATAGCGCTTTGCGTGATGTTTAATGTCTTAATATACTCATTGACAAAACGGACTTGTCTAGGCGTTAATTCACTCATTCTATCACCTCCATCATTTTATCTAATAATTTTCCAAACCATTGTCTGACTGATTCTGTGGAACATTCTAAAACTAGACTAATATCTTTGTAACTACGCCCATGTATTAAAGCATCGAAGATATAGAATTCTTTATCCGTGGCCACTTGGTCAACTAACATCTCTAAGTGATTCTTTAGAATGTGATCATCTACATTATCAGTTTCTAACCATTCGTTTGTAACCGTATTACCAACGTTAAAGAAGTCATCAGTGTTGAAATCATCATCTTTTAGTGTGTCATCATTATCAATTTGTTTATGATAGCGAAATATGAAGTCTTTTATGTGCTGCTTATCCATAGTTACACCACTTTTAACATTGGTTTCTTATGATACTCATTCACACGTTCACGCTTACTATTTTCAATCATCATATCCCTTTGTTTTTGACGCGCTATACGTTGTTTAATGTTAAGGTGGTATAAATCAATCTGTAGTCGTTCAATCACGTTATAGGGCTTATATCGACCATTAGAACGCATGTATCTTACAACTTGTTTCTTTTCTTTTTCAGTATATTGATTAAGGACAGACTTTAATATCTCCATATTACGCATAGAACGTTTTTTATAATTTACTAAGCCAGCTTTCGCCTCAATAATTTTAATAGCCAACTTTTCAATAGGATAAGAGACGGATACAACGCCGAATATTTCATCACACGTTGTCGTAGACGTATTCATATGATACATACTCTCGATTTGATACTCACACATCTGAATTTTCTTATTGATAAACACTGGGTTAAATTGTGTTAATAGTTGATACTCGGATAGCTTGTTGCCATTATTACGATAATATAAAACGTTCTTAGATTTACTCAGTTTCATTTATCCACCCCACTACTTAATAAAGCCAAACCAATTAAGGCTTGGCTTTTGTCTATTTGTTTTTTCTAATATTTACTTCATCAGCTAAATCTGAAATAGTTGGAACATCTCTTACGTTTCTTTTTTCCTCATCGTTCACATCTTCTTTAAGTGCTTCTAAAATCGATAAGCGTTGGTTTTCATCTAATTCAGCATTGTTTATTGATTCTAATGTTTTACTAAATTGCATTATTTCTCAACCTCCAATTTTTGGTGCTCATTGAAACGAATTGATTTTGTATTAATAAGAAAGTTATTGAGGTAAAGTACAATCACTTCGCCATATCGTTGTCTAAATAAATCATCTTTTTTCATTTCATTTTGATCTATCAAGGAATCGAACTTATGCATATCTTTTCGATATTCTTCATTCACATTGTTAATTTTTTCAATAACACTATTAAACTGCTCGATTGTATCTTCTAACTCGCGTGCTAAACTTTGTGCTTCATCTTGATATAATTCAGGAATATTCTTCCTATTCAACAATAAATCTATAAGTTTTTCTCGTTTAATGCTGTTAAATAATTCCTTTTTAGTTTCGAACCTTTTAATATCTTTTGCTTTCTCATCTTCTAATTTAGAAATCTTATTGAACGTCTTATCAGCCTCATTATCATTGCCAACTTTTATGTACTCTTTATATTTGGAAGATAGATCTTCAATAGTCTTTGTAGTATCTTCAATTTTAGATTCTAAATTATTAATTTCTTCTTTGTAGCCTTTTATTTCATCGGAATATTTTTCAAATAAATGATCTGATTTCATTTATGTTAACCTCTTTCATTTCATAATTATCATGTTACACTTCAATATCTTCTAGGGCTTTTAGACGGTTCTGACTACCCTCAATTAAGCCCTTAATACTTTTGATAGCCTCTATCTTATCGGCTTGTGTTTTAATGATGTAATAACCTCTAGCATCCTTTTTATAGCTATATCCGATAGGATAATGATAATTAATGATTAAGCTTGTAATGACTTGTGTTAACCATCTATTGTTAGCCTTATTGACTTCATATCCCAATTGATTAAGCAGCTTTGTTTTAGTAATATATTTATTAGACGTATTTCTTATCACATTGAGTACTTGGCGGTGTTCATTCGGTAAGTTGTACGTCTTTTCTTTTACTTCAAATTCGCTCATTCTCTCACCACACTTTCTGTTATTTGCTTACTCTAATTATACCAATTTTACACCTTAAAATCAAACTTATGTTCGCTATAAAGCGCATTATATCAGGTGTTTAGCATTATTTCATGTTCCTCTTAAAACATTAATAAAAAAGCTTTTTGCACTTTTTTGTAGTAAAATGTAGTAATTTATACAGAACTTAAGTTCTCGTTTTTTACACAAACAAAATACGAACAACAAAACTTTTTCCCTCTTTAAAAATAACGAACATTAACATATTTTATCTCTTTTAAATTTCGCATACTTTCCGGAAGCCTTCCGATTTTTATCAAAATCAAAAAACACTTACCTTTAGTTTTCTTTATTGACGAAATTCTTCGTACCTATCTAAAACCTCACTATTTTACAATCTACGGAAAAACTTGAGGCTTTTACTTCTAATTGATTCAATTGCCCCTACCTATCCCTTTTCGCACCATTTTGTAACCTTTGTATAAACTTAGTATTTTTTCAGAAACCTTTGTATAACCTTTGTATAAAACATTGTTTTATTTCTACCTGAAACATTCTATACCTCGCCCTTTTCTCGCCCTTTTTAATCTTGTTTACCTTCCTTAAACCTTTCCTATTTCTTTGTTCTCAGAGGCTGCTCATCTTTGGGCTTTAAAAGCTAATACCTTTACATAAACTTATCATTTTCAAAACTATAAAATAGCTTAGTATCAACGTTATATAATTTTTTTAATTCCTCTCGCCTCTCAAATTTAAATTCTTCGCACCTTTGGGAAACCTTTGGGTTTTAAACTGCTATACCTTGCACAAACCTTGCCGTTGTTTTATAAGGAGCCACATAATACACGCGACTCCCTCATAACATTATTTACTCAAACTATAGTAAGACGATTTTAGATCATTTAATTTACGTTCTAACGCTTTGTAATCCTCTTTTGTAGCCTTTTCATCTTGTACAAATTCCGTTACTAATTTAAGCCCCTCAACAAGCTCATGTGCGGGTTCATTAATCCCCATAGCTAGTTGATACAACACTACAAGGTTACCTATTACATCAGCATTACTAGACTGAACCCCCTCTAATTCTTCAACATTCACTCCACCTTCCATGTACTCAAACATATCCGTGTTATTACTTTCGACAAAGGTTTCTAATCCATACATAAAATACTCATCTTCAAATAAACTTTTGGCCATCATATCGCTTATGGAAAGCGTTGTACCATCATGTAGTTCATATCCTGTATAATGACCCTCTATACTTCTTATAAGCCCCTCTGTGTGCTTAGGAGATGCTAATTCAAACGATTGTCTTACTTTACAATCTTTAATGTACACATGACCAAACAATTTACCTCTCATGACGATATAAACTACATCAAACGGATCATTGTAAATCTTAAAAGCAAAATTGTTATCCCTACTACTTTCTAACAATCCTGTATAATACCTTAATAATGTACCTGCTCTTGTTTCAAATTGATTCGCGATAGTTTCTATGTTCATATCATTTAACCTGCCTCTTAATCATTAAATTTTCTTTTGCGTCACCAATACAACCATAACTTTCAAATCCAAACTTTTTAAAATAATTGTTATTACTTCGATTTTCCGTCCACAAGCAAACTTCGCACTTTATTTCATTAGCTATCAGTAAAACTTCTTCTAACAACATCTTCCCATAGCCTTTTTTAAGAGAATTCAAATTATCTATTTCGACCATCCAATTACCGTTGAAATGTCGTTTAAATTTGATATTGGGTTTCCTGATGTTAAATTTAATCATCCCTTTAAAATCTTTAGTGAATAGTAAAAAATTTCCACTGTCGCAATATAAATAGTATTTCTTATGAAGTTGAATAACCCTTTTTACAAACGTCAATTGTGGTTCAGAAGGTGCAAGAAATACACTTAAACAAGCACCTTTTATTACTTCATCTTGATTCGATTTAACATGTTTTCTAAATGCCGAACTGTTACTTAATTCTTTAAAAAGTTGATGACCTTTTTCTGTAATTGTTGTCATTTTTGTCCTCCAAACTTGTATTCGGGTACTAGTACACAGTCAGTACCCACTCAATTTTAACTATGGGTACTCTTAAATCCTTATCATTACAGCATTAGATAAAAATAGTACCCGTTGTACCCGTATTTTTATAATAAGAAATCTGTGTTATACATACTTTCTTATATAAACACTCCATATTAATTAAACACTATTAATATAATATGGGTACTTCGGGTACTATTGGCTTCAAATCCTTGATATTACTGTGTTTATTGAGTACCCGTCTTGCACTTATAAATGGGTACTCAACGGGTACTTATGGGGACTCATCAATAATCAGAATTAGGATTATATGAATTTGAAAAATCAAAACCTAATTCTTCTAGTACCTCTCTTCTTATAGCAAGTCCCCTGTATTTCACCGTTTCATGTTTAACCTGCTTTTGTAATCTGTCTTTTTCACCTTTTATTAAGTATCCCTTTTTATCCCACTGACCTGTAATAGTCTGCATTTCATGACCTAACTTATCTTTGACTGTTTCACCTAATATGCACAAGAAGTCACGCTTATATATAGCTTTGAGGTCACCATGTTTAACTTGGCCATAACCTTCACCAGCAATGTTATTTCTATTCGCATCTAAATACTGCAATATTTCTTCCAGTAGCTGCTTGGGTTTGTCTATAGTTTTATTATTTTCAACCATACTCTTATAGGATTGGTCGATTATTTTAAAGTGATCATGTTCAAAACCGTCAATGTCATTAAGTATTTCACCAGTAATTTGTAATAAGGCAAAAGCTCGTCCTAAACGTTTCATGATTTCATTAGTACCTTTTTCATTGAAATACTGCAGTGAACTTTCAAACGCTTTTTTATAAGACTCTTTTTTGAGTTCATATTGTTTTATAAACGCCATACCTAATGTGCCATAGTTTTCTCTAAAAGCTTTATCTAGGGCTATAAAATCAAAATCGTCTGGGTAAGGCTGGTCTTGCAATGTAATGACACGAGCTGACACACCAGCTTTTTCATCTGCCATATTCGCTATAGATGCTTCACCTGTTGACAATAAGATATTTTGCCACTCTTTCTTTTCGTTTATGGTTAAGTTCTTATTGCTGCGCCCTTTGCTTTCACCACTAGAAAAATTATAAACAGTATCAGTCACCATATAAGGCGATGTGTTTCGTGTATCATCTTTAAACACTGGAAATGAATTCAGAAATGATGCCATTGCCTCAATACTATTTTTTGTAGAACCCCATGAAGTGACAAGCTCACTTGTCCCCCAAACACTTGATACTAAATTCAATGTAAATGTCTTGCCTGTTGAGGTACTCCCAGAGATTTCAACTATAAATGGAGGCAAACCGAATTCACGTAATAAGACTGATCCTAATGACGCATATAACATCACCATAACCATTGGTAAATCTTTAACTTTCTGAAACACTTTTTCAGAATAATCTTGTAGAGTCCCTTTACTTGAAAATGAATTAATCAACTTTTGAAACCCTTTATCGTTATTAAATAATTTCACATTGCTGTTTTTCATTTCCTTTTGATAAGGGTAAATAAAATATTGCTTAACATGGCCTAGTCGTGTCGCTACTTTAACATTAATTGGCGGGTTATATCGCTTAACTTTATTGATATAATCTATAAGTTTAATTGAAGTCGAAGATGTCACATCAAGCTTTCTATTGACCAACTTTAATAACTGGCGATGATCCGATATTTCTTCAGCACTAACACTTAAATTCACTGGATATTTGTTATCGTAAAATTTCATATTAAAACTAACTTCGTTACTTTCAATATCTTCAAATCGTTCAGTAATCATTGGTATTGTACTTGTAATAAAAACTTTTTTATCAGGTTCTCCCTCTTTTTTACTTGGAATAATCTGATACAATGCTACACCATATTGATGATGTTCAACTTCATATCCTTTAGGTATGATTTCTTGAGGTATTTCATCACTTTTTTCAAGTGCTTCAATATCTTTAAGGACGTCATTTTTAGTTACTTCCATATGAGACCCCTTTCTACATGTTATGGTGCTTTTTTAAAATCGATTTAAACGTTTTATTGACTTCACTTTGTTTTATAGGAGGGTTACAGGTCATCGCCCAAGCACTCACAAGGCCATACGCTAAATTTGCGTCAACATAACGCCGTAATAAATGGCCTATAATTGATGCTAGAGACTGATTACGCTGTCCTTCACCTACACCCCATGCAATATCACGCCAATGTGAAGTATCACGAGCTATAACAGGAGTTTCTGCAGTATTCTCCTCTTTAGCTGCACATTCTTTAGACCATCGTTCCAAAGTAGGACAATCCAAGATAGGTGCATCATTGTACCTATACAAAAATGTGTGGCTTTTACTCTGTACGACAGGCAACGCCATAGCTCGACTTGGTTGATAACTACCTTCATCCACTTTAAATCCAATTCGTTCAGCTAATACCCTTGTATAACTACGGTAATAGAAGGGGTTTAAACGTTCATTCACAGGTACATAGAGGCGGATTCTATGGTTATCTTTACTATGACTGAATGTAGTATGCCAAAAATAACTGATGTCGCTTAAACGCTCTTTAATAGCCTCGTAAATTTCTTTAATGTCATTAATATCATCATAATCTAAAGCAATGACATCACGATAAATCACATTGTCATCTTTACGAAGTTTCTTCACATCATCACTATCAGCAACATCGCCGTATACTGCTAAACCTCTTGCATACTTATTTGAGTTATATTGTGGTATGGATAGCCTATTCATAAGCTCACTCCACTTTGGTTGTGAAAATTGCTTAAATGATCGTGCATCTAGACTTTCATACCAAACAACGCTAACTGTTGTATCGTGTTCTAATTCAATTTTGTTCAATTTCAACACCTCTAATGAAACAACAGAGCAAAGATGTTATAATAAAAATGTGTAATTTCTAGATTACTCTGTTGCTTATTTTTATTACTATGCGTTATCTGATTTAGTCGCCAAACTATTCATATCAGATGACGCTTTCTTTAATTGTAATTTCAATTCATACTCTTGTTTTTGTGCTTCAATTAATCTTTCATACATAATTTCGATGGCTTTGTGCTTGTTGTTATCTTTTAACAATTCAATTGCTTTTCCATAAGTGTCAGCTTCAATAGCATTAGCTGTATATAGAATTGCATCCTTCACACGATTAACTTTTTTATGATCATATTTCTTTTTAAATAGTTTCATTACTCTTTCTCTCCTTCAAAATCAATATTGTTTTCAATCATTTCCATAACTACTTCACAAACAAAGTGTAAATGTTGCTCTCTGTTATACACTTCAACACGTTCTTTACCGTCTTGCGAAATCTTGTGTTTAAATTCTGAACGAGGATCATTAACAGTTGATTCTAGAATTTCATAAATCTCTTCAAATAAATTATTTTCCATACTTAAATACCTCCATATTTTTTAGTTCTTCAATCCCTAGCAACGTCAACACACAGTAAAAATATGTTGCGATTGCTAAATGGAAATCCAATGTGCTTAGTAAAAAATAGGCGAGTAACACCATCAGTAAAAATCCTTCATATTGACCTCCATATTATGCTACTGGAAATTCAGTTGAGAATAATTGCTCAATTGGAATGCCATACATTTCACTTAGTTTTTGTGCTTCTGGTAGAGTCCAATTGGCTTTTCCTAGCTCTTTTAGACTAAGTCTTTGTGGTGATAAATTTAATTTTCTAGCCACATAGTTTTGAGTGTGTCCGTGTTCCTTTCGTGTGATATAAAGAACTGGATAATGAATTTTCGTCATTTTAGTTTTCCTCCTTTGAACTTTTAGACATATATAGTTGTCTTTAAAACCTATGTATGCATTATAAACATGTCAAAACAATTTTGTCAACTATTGTTATATTATTATTTTTAAAATGACATGTTTATATGGTATATTATTTGTGAAAGGGAGGAATAGTAATGTTGCACTTTAATTTAAAGACATACCTAAAAAATAAAGGCATGACTATAAGTGAATTAAGTGAGTTAACAGGTATATCTAGAAATTCACTAGGTCTATTGGTAAATGGTAGAAGTAGAGGGATTCAATTTGATACTTTAGAAAAAATATCCCGAGTAATTGATGTTAGTATCAATGAGTTATTTACAATTTCATTTGATGAAATTCAAATACGCACTGTTCTAAAGAATGTTCGGAGTTCGGATATAGGTATAAATAGCAGAGCCACATATGATGATAAAATTTTAATTTGTTCAATTGACATAGATGGAAAAGTTTACGATTTTTATTTTCCTTATGTTATTAGTATAAAGATGAATGTCTTAAAAACTGCAGAATCTGAGTTACATATAAAATTACATATCAAAGAAGATGAATTTTATAGATTATTTTTGCCTTTAGATGAAAAATTGGATATCACTATACGCAGTTTAATAAATATTCACCTTTTGAATTCAATTTTAAAAATAAATTATAAAGAATTAGAAGAAATATTTAATAGCAAATTTCGTATTTCGAAAAAGAGGATAACTTATGATATAAAAACTGATGTATTTTCTACTTCTAACACTGGAATGTTAGATTTAAAAAACAATGATTTGAAAAAATCAAATTATTATTTATTCAACATAAGAGAAATAAATGAAAGCGGGATACTAAATTTCACAGAAGATAATGAAAAAATTATTTTTAAAACTAGGTGACACCCATGACACATAATTTAAGGCTATCCCACAACATTTATAAAGACGCGCAACGTGGAACTTACTATTTCCGTATCACATACTATGACAAGACAAATAAAAGGCAATACATCACACGTAAAGGCTTCAAACAACGTAAAGAAGCCGTGATGAAATGTAATGAGATTATGGACGAATTAGAGGGTATAGGACAACTTAACAATTTGCCTTTCGATAAGCTCGTTGCTGAGTATATAGACTGGTATTCAACGCGTAGAAAGTCCTCTAGTGTAAAAGCATTAAAGACACATACAAACAACCACTTGCTACCTTATTTTAAGTCTATGGACGTATTTAAAATGACTACACAAGATGTTATGAAGTTTCAGAATAAGAAATTAAAAGAGGGACATTCTGGGGATTACTTAAAGAAAATGCATGTGTATTTAGTATCTTTGTTGAACCATGCTATGAAGTTTTATGATCTAAAACAAAATGTTGCCTCTCTTGTAGGTAATTTTGAAATAGAATCACAGAAACGTCTTAACTATTGGACGCTAGAACAATTTAATCAGTTCTATGATGCACTTGCTACGAAACAACAAAAGTTATTCTTCAAATTATTGTTCTATTCTGGCGCAAGAAAGGGCGAAATTAGGGCTCTTACATGGCAAGACGTTAACTTTGATGATGAATTTATCCATATAAACAAAACGGACTATCACGGTGAAGTAACAGCCCCTAAAACAAAATCAGCCATACGTGATATATATTTGCCTACTCACATGATGGACGACATCAAAGATTACTTAATTTGGTATAAAGAAAATAACATATACAAGGACGATTATGTATTGTTTGGTACATTCTTCAAAGCCTATAGTGAATCTACCATTGATCGTTGGTTTGCTACTGCGTTAAAAGTATTAGATAACCAACTTCCAGACGGTCAAACATTCCCTAGAATCGTAATCCACGAACTAAGACATAGCCACGCGTCTATGTTAGTCAATCATGGTGCTAGTATTATGGTAATTGCACAACGTTTAGGCCATGCAGATAGTAATGAGGTATATAACAGATACGGTCACTTATACCCTAGCACTCAAAAAGAAATAGTTAAATATTTATGAAACACCACCTGCTTAATTTGGTGGTGTTTTTTGTGTGCTGTGCATTTTCTGTGCACTTTTTGTGAACTTTGAAATAAAAAGCCCATAACCAAAAGGGTTATAGGCTACATAGTGGAGACGGCGGGATTTGAACCCGCGTCCAAAGGTCCTGATACAAATGTTTCTACGTGTGTAGTCTATTTGAAGATTTAACATAATGATTAGAAACAGACAACTGACATTATGCGAGCTTGGTTCATCTCTTCTCGCCAGACTTCAAACGGCAGTGGCGAGCGTATCCTACTATAGTTGAATCACGTTAATCGCACATAGGCGATGCGATTAGGTGATGCAGAGCGCGATTAGGCAGCTACTGCTAAGTTATTGTTAGTTTTGCCAGTTATTATAAACTGATGTGTTTTTACGGAGACAACCCTCCGACACGCTTCATAAGCTCTGGGGACCCCTGTCGAATCCATAAACGCCCCCGTAATAAAAATGTACTTTCCTTAAAGAAAGCACATTTAATTATATCGAATCTTAACATTCTTAGCAATCATTTAATAATTTTGTTTCATTGCACGATCAATATCGCGTTTAACCGCTTTTTCTTTTAAAGCTTGTCGCTTATCATATTTCTTTTTACCTCTTGCGACACCAAGTAAGACTTTGCACATGCCATGTTTAAGATACAATTTTAAAGGTACAATCGAATAACCCACTTCACGTGTTTGGTCTCCAAGTTTACTAATCTCACGTTTATGCAGTAATAATTTACGTACACGTCTTGGATCATGGTTAAAGCGATTCCCTTCTTCATAAGGCGCGATATGCATGTTATGCAAATAAATTTCGCCACCTTTGACTTGCGCATAGCTGTCTTTTAAATTCGCACTACCACGGCGTATTGATTTAATTTCAGTCCCTTGTAAAGCAATGCCTGCTTCAATCGTATCTTCTATATTGTAGTCATGACGTGCTTTACGATTTTCCGCTAATGTTCCTTTTGATGTTTTTTTGGACATTGCGCATCACCTCAGTTTACTTTTTCTTCTTTTTACCCTTCTTTTTGACACGTTTATCTTTATAAAAAGGTTTATGCTTAGTATTGCCGGATTTTTCACGTTTTCTGGCATTTTTACCTTTACGTTGCTTTCGCTTCTTGTTAGTGTCTTTATCTTTTTTAAATGTCTGCCCTTTTGATTTCGCTTGTATAGTAGTTCCTCGAGATTTCTTCTCTCTACGTGGGTGAACATCGATTGGCATTCCTACAATTTGGAAGTCAATTTGACGCTCATCTATATCAACATGAATCACTTTCACTTTGATGACGTCACCAATACGGTAAACTGCGGCTTTACGTTCACCTATCAATGCCATTTGGCGCTCATCGAAATGGTAATAATCGTCGGACATATTTTGGATGGTTACCATACCTTCAATCGTATTAGGCAACTCTACAAACATACCAAAATTAGCCACTGAGCTAACGACACCTTCAAATTCATCACCAAGATGTTGAATCATATATTCAGCTTTTTTCAAGTCATCCGTATCACGCTCAGCATCAATTGCACGACGCTCTCGATTAGAGGTATGTTCAGCCATTTGTGGTAATTTTTCTTGCCACTCGTGTTGCGCTTTACCATCCATTGATTTTTCAATGAGATATTTACGCACCAAACGATGCACGATTAAGTCAGGATAACGACGGATAGGTGAAGTGAAATGCGTATAATAATCAGCTGCAAGTCCAAAATGTCCTAAATTATCTGCATCATAATGTGCTTGTTGCATAGAGCGAAGCATCATCGTTGAAATGACCATATCTTCTGGTCGCCCTTCTATTTCTTGGGTAATGCTTTGAAGTGTACTTGGGTGAATATCTTCTCCAGTTCCTTTAATCATAATGCCAAAGTTGGTAATGAAATCAAAAAATTGACGTAAACGTTCCGACTTCGGTTGTTCATGCACACGATAAATAAACGGCACATCCATTTTACTAAAATGCTCTGCAATGGTTTCATTAGCCGCAAGCATGAACGATTCAATTAATCGCTCACCTTCTCCACGTTCACGTGCGACAACTTCTTGTGGAATCCCTTCTTCATTCACTAGCACTTTCGCTTCTTTTATATCAAAATCGATTTCACCACGACGGCGACGCATGTCGATGAGTTGTTGTGATAAGCGCTTTGCCATTTCAAGCATCGGCGTAATGTCTTTATATTTCTCACGCGTGTGAGGGTTATGGTCGGTGATGATTTCATTCACTTCCGCATACGTCATACGTGCATCTGAATGAATCACACTATCGAAAATTTCATGTTTGACGACATGACCTTGGGCATCAATTTCCATACGGCAACTCATCGTTAATCGATCTACATTGGGATTTAATGAACATATACCATTACTTAAACGATGTGGAATCATTGGAATCACACGGTCTACTAGATACACACTTGTTGCACGATCGTATGCTTCTCGATCTAGCGCAGAGCCTTCAGTTACATAATAGCTGACATCTGCAATGCTTACTGTTAATTCCATATTGCCATTTGAAAGAGCCTTAATTGCGATAGCATCGTCTAAATCTTTCGCATCCGCGCCATCGATTGTAATTGTTAAATCCTGACGTAAATCACGACGGCCTTCTAATTCAGTAGATTCAATCGACTCAGGAATCGCTTCAGCTTCTTTTAATACGTCGACTGGAAATTCAATTTCAATACCATGTTGATAAATAATAGATAAAATATCTACTCCAGGGTCATTTTTATGACCTAAAATAGCCGAAATATGACCTTCTGGATTGTTAGAGCCATCAGAGTATTGTGTAATTTGAACAAGTACTTTATGTCCATCTACAGCCCCTAAATCTTGCCCTTTAGGTATAAAGATGTCCTGCATGATACGCTTATCATCAGGTACTACAAAGCCAAAATGACGCGCTTCTGTGTAGGTCCCTACAACTTGTTTAACGGCATGCGTTTCAATGGATTTTACTTCACCTTCAACTTTGCCTTTACGATGGTCACCACGTGATTTTTGAATTTCAACGATAACAATATCTCCATCCATAGCACGATTGATTTTTGTAGGCGGGATAAAAATATCTTCTATCCCTTCTTCATCTGGTCTTAAAAAGGCAAATCCCTTTTTATTTTGACTTAACGTCCCTCGAATAAGTCCTGGTTTAGGACCTTGCTTTTGATATCTATCTTGTTTCGTACGTTTTACTTTACCCTCTTGCTCTAACTCATTGAGTACTTTAATAAGGTCACGAAAACTTTCAGCGCTACTTAAGCCGAGCTCATCTTGAAAGTCAGAGACAGACATCGGTTCATAACTTGAACGTTCAATTATGGCTTTAATTTGCGATTTTAAATGCATAAGAGGTCCTCCTTTCTCTTTAATATGCTAAATGACTATTCCGTCCAATCTAGTGATTCTAAAAATTGATACACTTCCTCAAATACTGCTTCTTTTTCTTTATCAATCGTGATTACGTGGCCTGAATTTTTGTACCATGATAAATGTTTATCCTCTGATGCTGCTTCATTATAAATAATATTGGCTGAATCTGTATTAATCATTTCATCATGTTCAGATTGGATCACGAGGAGCGGTTCGATAACGTCTTCAACGTGATCTCTCACACCTTGAATCGTATCTTGTAATTCACGTAACGTACTCGTTGGTTGAAAGGCTTGCATTTCTCTTTCTATCGTGGCTTCATCTTTGCCTTCATATTTTTTGAATTGGCGTGCATACTCTAATACCCCTTTGTACATTGACCCTTCAGTTTTAATGTACATCGGCGAACACATCGTCACAATTCCCTTAACATCACGGTTTAAGCTTAATTTTAGTGCAAAAACGCCACCAAGGGACAAACCTGCAACCGCAATTTCATCATAACCTTGTTCCACCAAATAATCGTAACCATCCAATGCATCTTTATACCATACATGTGGACTCGACTTCAAAATTTCTTCTGGCGGTGCTGCATGCCCTTCGTAGTGAGGTGCGTAAGACGTATATCCTTTTTTTTGTAAAAAACGCCCGAGTTGTCTTACATCAGAACTATTCCCTGTAAAACCATGTAATAACAACACTGCACGTTTGCCTTCTTCAAATAAGAAAGGCTTTGGTAATTGAATTTTCATTCATCATTCCGTCCTTTCAAGTCACATCTAGTTCTATTTTATAGTTTCGACAGTGGCGCTACAAATAAAAAAGCCCGACTTATCAACTGTCGGACTTAGATTTTCTAAACGGTCGAAATTGTTAACTCTATTTTTAACGTTTACCGTCAGACTTATAAATTAAAGTAACTGATACCTAACATTAATACAAAGAAAATAATTGAAAGTACAATTGTCAATCTATGCAAAAATAAATCTACACCACGTTGTTTTTGTTTACCAAATAACTGTTCAGCTCCACCACTGATGGCACCTGATAAGCCATTACTTTTACCTTCTTGTAATAAAACAACTGTGATGAGTGCGATACAGTCAATAATTAGTAATACAACAAAAAATGTGTGCATCAGATTGTCCTCCATTCATCATATACGAAGGTATTCTACCACATTTAGGGCCTTTACACAACTTTCATTAACGATTGAACGTTGATTTACGCTTTATACTCACGATTATCATAAAAACAGCTAAAATGAGTGAGCCAATGCATACAATGATGTATGGGATTAACGCAAAGAACCCTTTCACATTAAAAATAGCTGTATATAAAATAGGTGGATTAAGTAATGCGTTAAATAGTTGTGATATAAAAACAGCAACCATAAACCACCATAAATATGGATGTTGATATTTAATTGCTACAACACCAGCAGAATAGGCCAAAATATATAAAATACCTGTATACCTTAAGCTATTATTAATCGCATTGATTGCATTTTGCGATATTTGATTACCAGAGTGTTCTAACATATAACTAATCACTTGACCGTCAACGATTACAACTTGATGAATTACAAGACACACCGCAAATAAAAATGAAATATATGCAAGCAGACGACCTGTATGGGTCGCACGTGCGTCACTTGATAAATTTTGATCCATATAAATGTGCTCCTTTTTAATATTCACTTATCATCATTATATCAGGTTAAAACGTTCAATGAAATGACGCATCATTTATATCATCAACTTCAAGCTACTACACAAACTCACTTCTTAAACACCTTAAAATGACAGTATTGTCATGCGCATTATCATATGACTTTCAACATTAAAAGATGATGAATAGCAATTAAACGATCACAAACCATAAAACTTCGATACTGAGGATTAGAAAAGCCCTTAAGATTCATCATAAACGAGAATCTCAAGGGCTTGAGTTAGATAAACGTAGTTTTGTGAACCAACTTTAAACTTATTTATCTAAGTTATAAAATGATTTTAAACCTTCATATTTAGCTGTTTCATAAAGTTCATCTTCAATGCGTAATAATTGGTTGTATTTCGCAATACGATCTGTACGAGATAATGAACCTGTTTTAATTTGACCAGCATTTGTCGCAACAGCGATATCAGCAATTGTAGTATCTTCTGTTTCACCTGAACGGTGTGATACTACTGCAGTGTAGCCAGCTTTTTGAGCCATTTCAATTGCTTCAAACGTTTCAGTTAAAGTACCGATTTGGTTTACTTTAATTAAGATAGAGTTACCGATATTGTTGTCGATACCTTTAGCAAGAATTTCAGTATTCGTAACGAATAAATCGTCACCAACTAGTTGTACGCGGTCACCGATACGCTCAGTTAATAGCTTCCAACCTTCCCAGTCATTTTCATCCATACCGTCTTCGATAGAGATGATAGGATATTTATTAACTAATTCTTCTAAGTAATCCACTTGTTCTTTAGCAGTACGTTTAGCACCTTTATCGCCTTCGAATTTCGTGTAATCGTATACGCCATTTTCATAGAATTCAGAAGATGCACAGTCGAATCCTAAGAAAATGTCTTTACCTGGCTCGTAACCTGCTTTTTTAATGGCTTCAATGATTGTTTCTACTCCGTCTTCAGTACCTTCGAATTTAGGAGCGAAACCACCTTCATCACCTACTGCTGTTACTAAACCACGAGATTTTAAGATTTTAGCCAATGCATGGAATACTTCTGCACCCCAGCGTAATGCTTCTTTAAAACTGTCTGCACCTACAGGTAAAATCATGAACTCTTGGAATGCGATTGGTGCATCAGAATGCGAACCACCATTAACGATGTTCATCATTGGTGTAGGTAGTACTGTTGAGTTGAAGCCACCTAAATATTTGTATAAAGGTTGACCTAAGAAATCAGCAGCTGCACGTGCTACGGCAATAGAAACACCTAAAATTGCATTTGCACCTAATTTACCTTTGTTCGCAGTGCCATCTAATTGAATCATCATTTTATCGATTGAAACTTGTTCTAAAGCTGAGAATTCACCTTCAATAATTTCTGGAGCGATGATTTCATTAACGTTTTCAACAGCTTTTTCAACACCTTTACCAAGGTAGCGTTCACTGTCGCCATCACGTAATTCAACAGCTTCATGTTCACCTGTTGATGCACCTGATGGTACTAAAGCACGACCAAACGCACCACTTTCTGTTAAAACTTCAACCTCTACTGTTGGGTTCCCACGTGAATCAAGTACCTCGCGAGCATAAACATCCGTAATAATTGGCATAATATTAAATCTCCTTTTTCATGATAGTATTTAACCATAACAGTGTTGCAACAGGGCTTTGACAGAGCGCCACGCCCTATTACAAAACTGGTTACATGAGTTCATCTTCATTATAACTGGTTTTCAAATGGACTCAACTATTTTAATGCTTGATTAAGCTTTCACCTGTCATTTCAGCAGGTTGTTTTAAATTCAATAAATCAAGTAACGTTGGCGCAAGATCACCTAAACGACCTGTTTCACGTAATTCTACGCCTTCCTTCGTCACAATCACTGGAACTGGATTCGTCGTATGCGTTGTCATCGGTTGATCATCATCCGTTAATACTTCATCTGAGTTACCGTGGTCCGCTGTAATAATCGCATAACCATCCATTTCTAAAATTTTATCTACAACAGCGCCAAGACATTCATCTACCGCTTCGATCGCTTTAATGGTAGGTTCTAACATACCACTATGCCCTACCATATCTGGGTTCGCAAAGTTAAGAATGATTAAATCAAGGTCACCTTTTGCTAATTCTTCAAGTAATGCATCTTTAACTTCATACGCACTCATTTCAGGTTTCAAGTCATAAGTCGCTACTTTAGGTGAGTTAATTAAACGACGACGTTCACCTTTGAACTCTTCATTTTGTCCACCATTCATAAAGTACGTTACATGAGGATATTTTTCAGTTTCAGCGATACGCAATTGTGTTAAACCATTGTCTTGCGCCACTTCACCGATTGTATTCGTTAAATCTACTTTTTCAAAGACAATTTCTGCATCTACATTATCATTGTATTTAGTAAACGTTGCATAGAATAAATCGTTGACACGTTCTACTTTAAAACCATTAAATGCTTTATCAGTAAAGATTTCAGAAAGTTGGCCTGCACGGTCTGGACGGAAGTTATAGAATATTACTGCATCTCCATCATTCACACCGTTATTTTGATTTTCAACAACAAATGGAACGATAAATTCATCTGTTAAGTCTTCAGCATAGTTTGCTTCTACACCTTCACGCGCTGAGGCATAGCGTGGTGCTGAATCAAATGCTCGGATAGCATCATATGCTTTTTGCTCACGATCCCAACGTTTATCTCTATCCATCGCGTAATAACGTCCTGCTACAGAGGCAAATTGACCGACACCAATTTCTTTGAATTGTTGTTCAGTTTCATCAATATAAATAAGCGCTGATTTTTGATCAACATCGCGTCCATCTAAAAAGGCATGGACATACACTTTATCTAAACCTTTTTTCTTCGCAAGTTTTAAAATAGCAAATAGATGTTGATAGTGACTGTGTACCCCACCATCAGATAGTAATCCAAACACATGAAGCGCTGATTGGTGTTGAAGTGCGTGATCAATTGCACGATTTAAAACATCGTTATCGTAAAAGTCACCATCTTCAATCGATTTGTTAATACGTGTTAAGCTTTGGTACACGATACGTCCCGCACCGATATTCATGTGACCTACCTCAGAGTTACCCATTTGACCTTCTGGTAGACCAACATCTAGACCACTCGCTTCGATTTGTGTAGTTGGATACTTTTCATAATAGCGATCAAAATTAGGTTTATGCGCTTGTTTAACAGCGTTACCGTGGACTTCATCTCTATTCGCAAAGCCATCTAAGATAATAAGTGCTGTTGGTTTTTTTGCCATATTATTTCGCACCTTCTAACAATTGAACGTAGTCGTCTACTTTTAATGAAGCGCCGCCGACTAAAGCACCATCGATATCAGTTTCAGCCATGTATTCTTTAATGTTGTTTGGTTTAACGCTACCGCCATATTGGATACGTACGGCTTCTGCGACATCTTCATTCGTCAATTTTGCGATTTTTTGACGTACCGCAGCACACATTTCGTTAGCATCTTTAGCTGTAGATGATTTACCAGTACCGATAGCCCAAATTGGTTCATAGGCAATCACTACTTTTTTCACTTGGTCGTCAGATAAACCTTCAAGTGCTTTTTCAACTTGGCCTTCAACAACATCGTTGGCTTTGCCATTTTCACGTTCTTCATCACTTTCACCAACACAAATAATTGGTGTCATACCATGATTGAAAACAGCATGTGCTTTTTTGTTAATATCCTCATCTGTTTCATGGAAGATATCACGACGTTCAGAGTGACCAATCACAACGTAGCTCACACCTAAATCTTGAAGCGCAACAGGCGATGTTTCACCAGTAAACGCACCACTTTCTTCATAAAATGTATTTTGCGCTCCAATTTTCAAACCAGGCGCAACACCTTCTTTTGTTAACGAAATTAATGCGTCTAATTGAATTGTAGGCGCACAAATTACTGCCTCTACTTCATTCGTATCTGGTAATGCTGGTAACGCATTAACAAAATCTTTTGCTTCTGCAACTGTTTTGTTCATTTTCCAGTTACCTGCAATAATTGGTTTTCTCAATTAAAACACTCCTATAAGTATTCAAGACATTAAATATGTCTTGAATACTTCTATATTTTTGTTACTTATTTGCAATTGCTTTAATACCTGGTAATTCTTTACCTTCTAAGTATTCTAGAGACGCACCGCCGCCCGTAGAAATGTGTGTAAAGTCTTTTTCAAATCCTAATTGCATTGCAGCAGCTGCTGAATCTCCTCCACCGATAATTGTCGTAGCATCTTTTAATTCAGCAATCGCTTCACATACACCTATTGTACCTTGCGCAAAGTTACTAAATTCAAAGACGCCCATCGGTCCATTCCATACAACAGTGTGTGCACCTTCAAGTTGTTTTTTAAATAATTCAACTGTTTCAGGTCCAATATCCATTGCTTCTTGATCAACTGGAATGTCATCAATAGACACTGTTGAAATAGCCGCATCATTAGAAAATTCCTTAGCTACTTTACCGTCTACTGGTAAGACAATTTGATCGCCAGCACGGTCAAGTAAATCTTTAGCGAAATCAATTTTATCAGCTTCTAAAAGTGATAAACCAATTTCTTTACCTTGCGCTTTTAAGAATGTATAAGCCATACCACCACCGATAAGTACTTTATCGGCAATTTTAAGTAAGTTTTCAATAACGCCAATTTTGTCTGAAACTTTAGCGCCACCTAGAATCGCAACAACTGGTTTGTCTGGATTTTCGACAACGCCACCGATAAATTTGATTTCTTTTTCCATTAAGAAACCAGCGACTGTTTCTAAATGTGTTGAAATCCCTACGTTAGACGCATGTTCACGGTGTGCTGTACCAAATGCATCATTAACGAAAATGTCACCTAATGATGCCCAGTATTTACCAAGTTCGCTATCATTTTTCGATTCTTTCTTACCATCTAAATCTTCGAAACGCGTATTTTCAAACATTAAGACATCTCCGTCATTAAGTTCTTTGATCGCTGTTTCTAATTTTTCACCACGTGTTTCAGGAATAAACGTAACATCTTTATTTAACTTTTCAGATAATCTTTTCGCTACAGGGGCCAATGTTAACTTTTCTTTGTCGCTTTCTTCTTTAACTTTACCTAAGTGAGAGAAAACTACAATTTTACCACCTTGTTCAATAATATATTCTAACGTTGGCAAAGCTTGGACAATACGGTTATCATTCGTAATTTCTCCATCTTTCATTGGCACATTGAAGTCTGCACGAACTAAGACAACTTTACCTTTTAACGAAACATCTGTTACATCTTTTTTAGCCATAAAAATCCTCCTCAAAAACACTCGTTATTTTAAAATAAGCGGAGAAGCGTTGTGCTCCTCCGCTTACTATAAGCTAAATTTCAGTTAGAAGCACGTACATTTAATACTTGCTTAACTTATACCAGTTAAGAGAGTGGCAAACGCAATTTAAACGCGTAAGTCCTACCCCTTTTAGTATATTATAAATCTAATTATTTAGCATGACTTGCTAAATATTCTAATGTACGAACTAATTGTGCTGTATATGACATTTCATTGTCATACCAAGATGCAACTTTAACTAATTGACGATCGCCAACAGTCATAACGCGTGTTTGAGTTGCGTCGAATAATGCACCAAATGTCATACCTACAACGTCAGAAGATACGATTTCATCTTCAGTGTAACCGAATGATTCATTCGTTGCATTTTTCATAGCATTGTTTACTTCTTCAACAGAAACTTCTTTTTCTAAAACAACAGTTAATTCTGTTAATGAACCTGTAGCAACTGGTACACGTTGTGCCCCACCATCTAATTTACCAGCGATTTCTGGAATAACTAAACCGATTGCTTTTGCAGCACCAGTTGAGTTAGGGATGATGTTTTCAGCTGCTGCACGTGCACGACGTTTGTCACCTTTTCTGTGAGGTGAGTCTTGTGTATTTTGGTCACCTGTGTAAGCGTGAATCGTAGTCATTAAACCTTCAACGATGCCAAATTCATCGTGTAATGTTTTCGCTACTGGTGCTAATGAGTTTGTAGTACAAGATGCACCTGAAACAACTGTTTCTGAACCGTCTAATTCTTCATGGTTAACGTTATATACGATTGTTTTAAGATCGCCAGTACCTGGAGCTGAAATTAAAACTTTTTTAGCACCAGCTTCGATGTGTGCTTCAGCTTTTTCTTTAGATGTGAAGAAACCAGTACATTCTAATACAACATCTACTTCTAAATCTTTCCAAGGTAATTTAGATGGTTCTGGTTCAGAGAATGATTTCACTTCTTTACCATTTACGCGGAAACCACCATCAATTACATCTACTTCTTCAGTAAAACGTCCTTGCATAGTATCATACTTTAATAAGTGTGCAAGCATGTCGTCGTCAGTTAAATCATTGACAGCTACTACCTCAATGTTTTCTACGTCTTGAATTCTTCTAAATGCTAAACGACCAATTCTACCAAATCCGTTAATTGCTACTTTTACTGCCATGTTAATGGCCTCCTTTAATGATATTTAAAAAGTGTTATATGCCCCGACTGTTAGACTTGTCTCTCTGAAACAGTACTTTCATTGAAGTCTTGAAAACAAGCTCAATTCAGCATGATTTATAAACCACTTTTTACTTATTTTAATAATTATTGCTCAACAATCATTTTTGCTGCTTCTTCATCTGTAATCAAAACAGTGTTTTTAGGAGCGATCTTAAGGTAAGCCTTCATTGCATTACCTTTCGAACAACCTCCTGCCACAGCAAAATTATGCTCTTTCAGACGAACTTCTTCTAGTTGAAGTCCAATTGTATTTACTTTGTGAATAATCTGGCCATGTTCATCAAAGTAATAACCAAATGCTTCACCTACGGCATTATGATGTTGAAGTTTCTCTATTACTTCTGGCGAAGATTGTCTTCTCTTAGCCATTTTCAGCGCATCACCGATACCATGAATTGTTATTTGTGAATCTTTAATTTTCTCTAATGTTTGTATCACTGCAGGTTCTTTAAGTAAATTTTGATAAGTAAGTTCGCTCACATTATCAGGTACATACAGTGTCGTATAACTACCGCCTGTACGATGAGCCATAGTCGAACAAATTGTATTTGCTTGGAACACTACATTTTCACCAAGACCGCCTCGTGCTGGTACAAACAATACATCAAAGGGTAATGGTGACATCGCATCACTAACAGATGCCATGGTAGATCCACCTGTTACAGCGACAATTGCATCATTATATAATTGTTTTTCTAACAGCTGACCTGCTATGCGTCCGATTTCTACCTTAACACTCAAATCTTTATCACTGTTGCCAGGCACCACGTGTACTTCCTTGATTTGATACAAATCTTTAATTTGTTTCGCTAAACTGTGGTAGTCTGTGTAATTGTTAAAGTAGACATTGAGTTCACTCAATACGTCGATACCAACATGAGTTAATGTCATTCCTGTTGATTTGACCGAAATTAAATCTTGAGCTTTTAAAAGATCGGTTTCAGAACGTAAGACACGTTCAGTAAGATTTAATTTATCACTAAGTGTCCGACGTCCAACAGGTTGATACTTTTGGATGGTGCTTAAAATTGAAAAACGCCGATACATCTTGTCTACCAAATCAGGAACAATCTTTTGCTGCACTTGAATGATGTTTTTCAAGAGGCATGCCTCCTTATTAGTG
This sequence comes from Staphylococcus sp. 11007852, assembly GCF_011394325.1. NCBI lineage: Bacteria > Bacillati > Bacillota > Bacilli > Caryophanales > Staphylococcaceae > Staphylococcus > Staphylococcus sp. 11007852. The sequence goes on from NZ_JAANBJ010000022.1 coordinate 116,843, forward strand.
AAACAGGATGGTCGTGTAAAAGCCAAGCGTTGACAAATTCAGTCCCATGCGTCACAAAAAAATATAACCTGTTTACATTTTTCATCATACTATGGTTTAAACAAAAATGCAAGTCAAAAACAATCCCACTTCGAAATTGGTTGGACTTATAACGTCCCAAACAAAGTGATATTATGCTAAATTTAATAGTATTTTCAATTTATGTATGTAGTTAAAGATGAACGGGTATGTGATTTACGTGTATAATCGTTTCATATGAAGGAGGTTCTAAATGAGATATTCTGATGATAAGCCCGAAGTTATAGATCCTGATGACCCTCGATATAGAAAGCCTGAAGATTTTAACCGCCAAAATGGTCAACATCAAGACCGCGATTTTTATAATCATCGATATCAAGATTCCGAGAGAAATGGTAGACATATCTATTATCGTTCTTATGGATGTACGCCTGGGTGTTTTCCAGGGTGCCTTTTCTCAATTATATTGTCCATCATCCTCACCCTATTATTAAATATGTTTTTATCATAAAAAATCCCATTGGGCACTGTTATTTCATTAAACATGTGCTCAATGGGATTTCTCATATTGTTATGGTTTTGCTGATTGTGTTGTCGTCGTTGTTGAACGTGTATGTGCTTGTTCGTTCGATGTCTCTCTTGTCGTTGTTTGTCGTGAGCCATTATGACTTGTCTCAGTTGACCGTCTAGTTTCAGTAGATGGCTGAGGTGACTTGTTTTCTGTAGAAGGTTCAGCTGTTGATGGTGGCTCATTTGTATGTTCTTGAGTGGGCTTCTCTTCTGTTGAAGGTGGTTTTTCTTCTGATGAAGGTTTTTCTTGTGGCTTTTTATCTTCTTTCGTAGGTTGCTCAGTCGTCTTTGGTTTACTGTTCGCTCGTTGCGCCGCTTCGATAGAGGCTAATCTCTGTTGCTCAAGTGAAGCTTGTCGTTCTTGCTCAAGTGATGCTTGTATCGCTTGTTGTTGTTCTAAACTTGCCTCTCGTTCCCTTTTTTCTTTTACACGTTGTTGGCGCGCTTTTTCTTTTTCAGCCTCTTTTTTCTTTTGTTGTTCCTCCACAGACTTGTCATGAAGACGCTCATTACCTTTGTGTGATTGATCTACAAAAGCAAATATTGCAAAAATTAAACCTCCGATCAATAACAATATGATCAGTATACTCAAACAACCTGTAGCTACTTTTTTCTTTTGATTCCCATCATTATGCGAAGGAATTTGTTGGTTGTTTAACCCCATAATCTAACCTCACTTTTTAATACTGACATGACATGTGATGACTTAGAATATTTTTGTTAATTACAGACCGCCTATTTATATTTTCAGTATGATTCATTATAACAACTCTCCAGTAAAAAATAAAAATAAACGTTTACCTTTTAGACTTACATCATTTATTTCTTAATCTGCGTTTAATTTTGGTAAAAATAAGGAACATAAAGACTAGGACAGATTGGTAATTAGGGGGTTTACATGTTGAAATCTATTTTACGTATGATTATTCGAGTGGTAGTCATTAAGTTAATCTCAAATTTCTTTAATAAAAAAAGGTAAGACCAGAATGCTGCATCATTCTGGCCTTTCTTAACTAAAGGGAGTTAAACCTTCGTCGTATATTATGGGGTATACGCTAACTAAGAGATGGGTTAATTAACCAATTTATCGAAGGCACTTTTATTATAACGTAGTTTGTGAAAAAATAAACATAGTCAAACGCCATTTTTTTGATAGATTCTTGACAGATTTTTGACCTCTTTATGAACGACATGAAACGGAGGGATATTATGACAAACATTTTAATTTCAGGAGGCACCGGTTTAGTGGGCCGGCATCTTGTGGATGAACTTTTGAAAGCAACGGATAATATTATTTATATTTTAACGCGTTCTGCTCGAACATCTGAACATCCACGCGTGACATATATTAACTGGCAAAAAGTACAGTGGGAAGACCAAGTACCTGATATTGATATTGTGATTAATCTTGCAGGTGCTAGCTTAAACAAACGTTGGACGGACGCGCACAAGCAACTTATGATGACCAGTCGCATTCAAGCTACACATGCATTATTTGAGTTATTTGAAAATCGAACGCATCAACCAAACATCTTATTTAATGCCAGTGCCATGGGCTACTATCCACCATCCAAAAAAGATGCTTACACCGAAAACTATAAAACCTTACCCCATGATTTTTTATCTGAGATTGTCTATCAGTGGGAACGTGAAGCTGATCATTTTTCAACGTTAGGCACTCGTGTGATTAAAGGTCGTTTCGGATTAATATTATCCGATCAAGGTGGTGCATTACCGATGATGGCTCTGCCATACCAATATGGTGTCGGTGGTAAAGTAGGCGATGGTAAGCAATGGTATTCATGGATTCATCTCAATGATTTAGTACAAAGCATTCTATTCTTAATTAAGCATCCTGACGCTCAAGGTGTTTATAATCTCAATGCCCCACTTCCAGAAACACAAAATGATTTTGGTATTGCGTTAGGTCGCGCATTACATCGACCGCATTATACACGCGTTCCCGGTTTTATGTTGCGTGTCATGTTAGGCGAAATGTCGACACTTATTTTAGATACGCAATATATGGTACCTGAACGTATACAAATGTTAGGTTTTAAATTTGAATATCCTGAATTAAATTCCGCACTTCAAGCTATTTATCAAAACTAGCTTGTCATACAACGCTTAAATGAATGACGTCTTCAAAGGTAAAACCATTTACTCTGAAGACGTTTTTTTATTATATACTCATTTAAAATCAAACTTATGTGTTGTCATTTTAATAATAATTGGTAAAATGTTAGGTCTAACCATCGATTAAATTTATAACCGACTTGCTTGAGTGTGCCAGCCGCTTCAAAACCGTATGTTTCATGCAGATGAATACTTCCTTGGTTCGCAGCATCAATACCCGCAATCATCGTTTTAAACCCCTTATGCGTTGCATCTTTTATCATGTATTCAAGCAGTTGCGAGGCAATGCGTTGTCTCCGGTAAGATGTACTAACATATATTGAATGTTCTACCGTATATTGATATCCCGGCCAATTTCTAAATGTACCATAAGTGGCAAATCCTGCCACATTACCATCTATGTCAAAAACCCATATTGGCCACTGAGCATTCACTTTATTCTCAAACCACTTTTCACGTTCTTCTACTGTGGTTTCATGATATGTATAAACTGCCGTCGTATTGATGATGGCATCATTGTAAATTTCAGTTATTGCTGGAATATCCCCTATCGTTGCTTCTCTAATCATAAAAATACCTCATTCGCTAAATTTTCTAATAATTTTGAATAAATAATATATTAAGTGCTATCATACCGCCTCATGCCCTTTAGATATATTGTATTATGGGAAACCATAGTATGTGAAACAATTTTTTATCTTAAAATATGTTTATTATTTATTCCCTCATTTATGATATAATAAAATTATCTTTTAATTAGGAGGTTTTTAAATGTATCAAAAACTTGGAATTTGTGCATTATCTTTATCTCTTTTAGGTACCGTCTACACACCAACTGCTGGGGCTGAGTCTGTAGCACCTACCGACCAAATCACTGTCAAAAATAAATCTGACGTGATGAAAGCGCTCAAGCAAATAGCACCAGACAAAGGCATTAAAAATTACAACAAGTATTACAGCATTGAAAAAGAACAAAAGGATGACATGGGTTACACGCATTACACACTGTATCCTAAAGTGAAAAATCACATTGCGAAAGACCGTGAAGTAAAAGTTCACGTCGATCCTAAAGGTAAAGTGGTAATGGTGAACGGTGAAGTTAAAGCACCGGAAGTTAAACCTAAAAATGACGTTTCGCTAAGCAAAGAGGATGCTGTAAATGATGCTTTCAAAGCGGTAAAATTAAATCGTAGCGAAGTAAAAAATGGTAAAGACGAAGTTGTAAAATCTAATGAAGTTGTCATCAATGGTGATGAAAACAAGTTTGTTTATGAAGTCGAAATCACAACAATTGATCCTCAACCATCGCACTGGAAAGTACAAATCGATGCTAAAACAGGTCAAGTTGTTGAAAAGCAAGACTTAATCAAACATGCTGCTGCAACAGGTACGGGAGTGGGTGTCCGTAACGATCGCAAGCAAATTAATATTAATTCAACATCAGGCGGTTACACATTAGAAGATGTTACACGTAACGGTGTATTATCTGCATATAGTTATAATCAAGCTACTGATACTGCAAACTTAATTACAGACAGAGATCGTACATTTGATGCAAATGATCAAAAAGCTGGGGTAGATGCAAACTATTATGCAGGTAAGGTTTATGATTACTATAAGAATGTTCACAACAGAGATTCTTATGATGACAAAGGTAGTCCGATTGCTTCTATTACACACGTAAATACTTTCCAAGGTGAAGATAATAGTACAAACGCTGCTTGGTTAGGTGATAAAATGATTTACGGTGATGGTGATGGTCGTGAAATGCATAGTTTAGCTGCTGCTGATGATATTATTGCACACGAAATCACACATGGCGTGACACAAGAAACTGCTGCTTTAGTTTATCAAGATCAACCAGGTGCATTAAACGAAAGTTTTTCAGATGTATTTGCTTACTTTATTGATTTTGAAGATACGTTATTAGGTGAGGATGCATACATCAATCCTGGTCCTAACAAAGCTTTCCGTAGTTTTAGCGACCCAACAAAATTCAATCAACCAGCACATATGAGAGATTATAAACATGTCCGCTACGATAATGGTGGCGTTCATATTAACTCAGGTATTCCGAACAAAGCTGCATACTTAACTACTCAAAAGTTAGGTAAATCAAAATCAGAAAAAATCTACTATCGTGCGCTTTCTCAATATTTAACATCTACTTCTCAATTTGCTGATGCAAAACGTGCGCTTGAACAATCAGCACAAGATTTATATGGTGCATCTGCGAAACAAAAAGTTACTGAAGCGTGGAACGAAGTAGGCGTTTAAGACTTTTATGAATTTTTGCGTTTGAAACTTTAAATATATACACTTCTCTATTTTCCTAATACTCCTTCATCATTTATAAATATGAACGAAATCATTACTTGAACGATGATGTATTGTAAATATGTATATAAAGATAAAAACATATGTATCACCAACATACGTCAATTTCGATTCAAGTTATCGCCCTATCAGCTATTGATAAGGCACAAATGCTGAGACATTAAGTTGTCTCAGCATTTGTTTTTGAAGCTCTATTTATAGTCATTACTATACCTTCAGGCGTCGTTAATGCCACTTCAGTTGCGTCTGGTTTAACAATATTAAAAGATGTTAATCCATACGTTTCATTTAAATGAATTCGTTTATTATGAGACTGCCAATTATTTAAAGCAAGATGATGATGATAATGGTAATCAGACATGAATAACGCCTTCGGGAAAGTTGACACGAGTTGAAACCCTACATTTTCATAAAACTGTTGCGCTTCTGTTAAATTCGCTGCTTTTAAATGTAAATGTCCAATGCGTGCACCTGTCTTCATACCTCCCCATAAAGTACCTTCCGCGTGATGTAAAATATCTTCTACATTAAGTGGTAAAGTATCCATTTTTACCATGTCATCTACCCATTCCCATTTATTAAAAGGTCTGTCCACATATACTTCTATCCCATTACCTTCAAAATCAGTAAAATATACCGCTTGACTTACTAAATGATCTCCACCACCAATAGGAATGTTGTGTGAAGACATATGTTTTATGAACGCACCTAGTTGTTCCTCACGGTCTAATAACAATGCTAAATGAAATAAACCTTCTTCACTACTTTCAGCAGTACGGCCATTTTCGAGCAAATTTAAGACCAATTCATCTCCCCAATCACCAATAGCAAAGATGATTTGAATTGGGGTTTCATGTTTGATTGGCATGCCTAAAATGGAATGATAAAACCTTTTTTGTTTTTGTAAAGATTTTACATTTAAAGTGATACGATTGACATGAATGAGATTAGAATGATGAAAATCCATCTCGACACCTCACTTGAATATATTTAAGTATATTAAATATACCACATATGCTGTTACATTGCTCCAAATTACTCTTAGACTTAAGTACTCCGAGCACTTAAATAGTAATTACAGTTAATTTCATATATATTTGGAATAAATAATTCTCAATTTATAAAGGAGGATTTTTATGTATGTAAATAAATTAGCCTATATTTTATTAGCATTCTTTTTAGGATCCTTTGGTATCCACAAGTTTTATGCTGGTAAACCCATTCAAGGTCTCTTGCACATCGCATTCTTTTGGACTGGTATCCCTCATATCATTGCCATCATTAGTGGTATTTTAGTATTACTTATACCAGCTGATGAATATGGTCGCGTTTATGTATAAAAAAAGACCGTGTCGAATTTTCTTTCGACACGGTCTGATTTATGTTAATTACATTTTTACTACGTTAGCAGCTTGCTCGCCACGGTCACCGTTAACGATTTCGAAATCAACGTTTTGACCTTCTTCTAAAGATTTGTATCCATCTCCAACGATTGCTGAAAAATGTACGAATACATCGTCGCCATTTTCTCTTTCGATAAATCCAAAACCTTTTTCTGCGTTAAACCATTTTACTGTACCGTTATACATATAGAATACCTCCGTTGTGCATGATGCACGTTTTATTTGTAAAAAAAATTCATTCATTAAAAGGAGTATATTCTAAATAATAAACTTCAATCAATTTCACGATCTTTTATTACGATAAAGTTAACTATACACGCAATTTGACCAAATGTAAAGAAAAACTTTAAATTCTTGTATTTTTTTCTCTTTACACTCCAAAAACCCTCTCTAATATAATTATAAATCATTCTTTTCTTTTAACGTTATTATGTATAAACAATCTGATTATGAACCATAAGAAAAACTACAACATTTTATAAAAAAACACTAATATTGATACGCTTTTTTTGATATAATCATTGTGACCCACATTCTTAAATTCTGTTTAAATTTGTGGACATATACTAAAACATTACATATTAAGGGGTTTAAATTATGAAATTGAAACAATTGGCAGTTATTAGTTTATCGAGCTTATTAGTATTAGGTGCATGTGGTCAAAACGACTCAGGTAAAAAAGAAGCTAAACAAGAAACACAGCAAAAAGAAGACACGTTAAAAAAATACAAAGAAAACTTAAAGACGTTTGTTAACAAAGATCTTGATACTTACGACAATACGATGGACAAATTGTCAAACTTAGACTTGAGCAATAAAGATAAAATTGTAAAAGAATTCAAATCAGTCTCACAATCATTAGATGAATCAAGAAAAAATTATGAATCTAAGAAAGTCGATGCTAAAACACCAGAAACTTTAAGTAAAATTGAATCTAGCTTTTTAGAGTCAAACAAGTCTGTTTCTAAAGGATATAATGGTATCGCAACGAGTTTAGATAAATTCTTTAAAAAAGAAATCTCTGAAAAAGAATTCGCAGCAGATATGAAAAAATATGAAGAAGAGTCTAAGAAAGTCGATATGGGCGGTATTACTTTAGATGATATTAAAAAGCATTTAGGCGAAGACACTGCAAAAAAATATGAAAAAGTACAAAAACGTATCAATAACATGACTGAATAACATAACAATAAGCACACATTCTTATGAATGATGTGCTTATTTTTTTAAATCTTTATCACATATATTAAACTCTCACATATTTACACTTGAGTCTAACCTACAACATGACCTCACAAAGATTAAAATCAAATATGCACGTTTATATTATGCGCTCATTTTCATCGAATGATTTTGTTACATATTCATTTTTTAAATGAGGTCAAGATGATGATCTATATTTAACATTACCTATCCATATAAAAAAGCGCTCACATTCAATAATGAATAGTAAGCACTTTTTGAAATTTAGCGGGGTGAATAGCTTTTTAAAGGATATGATTCTGATTGACCGTACATAGTGTTTTAAATCAGCGTATCTACTTTCTATCACCTTTGAATCATTTATTATTAAACGAATGATTTAAAAGTAATTGTTTTTGTGCGTCGTTTAAAAATGTATAAGATACTGCTTCTAAATTAATTCTTTCTATTTCTTCAATTGTAATTAAGTCATGATGTAACAATAATTCATATTCTTCTATTAAATTTGTTTGCGTCACAACGCGATTATCTGTGTTGATTAAATATGGAATCCCGTATTGCTTTAATTGCGGTAAATCCAACTCATGGATGTGGTTGATCGCTTTCGTTTGAAGATTACTTTTTGGACAGATTTCTAATAACACATCGTTATTTTTAAAATTGTAGAGCGCTTCTTTGTCTTGAAATAAAGCAACACCATGACCAATTCTTTTAGCTCAAAGTGCAACCGCATCATGAACATTTTTAATACAACCACACTCTCCAGTATGTAAGGTCATATTTAAATTTATTGAGTTCGCATATTGAAGCACTTCAGAGAACTTGGACATAGAGGCATCCTGTTCACCACCTGCCAAATCCCCACCAACAATATAATATTCTAGTAACGCATTGGCTTTAATTTCTTTTAAAATTTCAATATTATCTTGTTCTGAATGATGTTTCATGCCACACACTAAAATCCGAATGGTCATATTACATGCAGATTCAGCCTCTTTCGCACCTTCACATACCGCTTGTAAAACAGAAGCAATTGATTCTTCTTTATGCGTATGTAACCTTGGCGCAAATCTGATTTCAATATATTTCACACCATCACGTGCGGCTTGTTTAGCAACATCAATGACACTTTCTTTTAAACTCTGTGCTGTTTGCATTACTTTTAAAATTTCATCGAAGGATTGCAAGTACTCATCCAAACTTTTACACGTTTCCCCTACCGTTATTTTATGAAAATCGATTGTGATATTTTGTAGTGCCGATTGTCTTTTTAAAAATTCAAAACTTACAGAACCATCTAAATGACAATGCAACTCTACTTTAGGTATTGAAACCAAATCTATCTTATTCCCCATAACTCCAACCCTCTTTTTCATCTCTCTTTAATCATAAGAAATTATATTACAAAAACAATTAACAGGATGTCAAATCACTGCAATAGGAATGTTATGATATCCGTTCTTAAAGCACATAATTTTCTATAATATTAAAAAACGCCTCTAAATCCATGTTTAAAGATGACAATAACCCCCTCGAGAGAGGTTATATACGTAATAATAGGATTTAACCCATTTTTGTTACCACAGAGTGACCAATTAATCAGGACCAGCCGTAAAACGGGTGGTTTGCTCTTGGGCTATAAGCCCGCTATACCGGCTAACGTCTAAAGGCGCTGGCTTTTTCATTTCATGCTCAAGCCAAAATGCCATTGTCTCTTTAGCTAGCCTCTAAAGAGGCTTTTGACTAACTTCAATAACCCTTAAAAGGGTCTTCATATTCTCTTACGCTCAACTTATCAATCGCTTTATCGTGTTTTTCTTGGTTCTGTATATATTTTTTTATTGTAGCTTCATTTAATCCAACTGTACTTACATAATATCCTTCTGCCCAAAAGTGACGATTTCCAAATTTATATTTCAAATTTGCATGTCTATCAAATATCATCAAAGCGCTTTTACCTTTTAAATACCCCATAAAGCTTGAAACGCTTATTTTAGGTGGGATGCTCACTAATAGATGTACATGATCTGGCATCATATGTCCTTCTATAATCTCCACACCTTTGTATTTGCACAATAACTTTATAATTTCAATAATTGATGGTCTGTATTGATTGTATATGCTTTTTCTTCTATACTTTGGAGTAAATACAATGTGGTATTTACACATCCATTTTGTATGTGCTAAACTCTTGGCTTCATTAGCCATAACAAATCCCTACTTTCGTTATTAATTTGGCTTGAACACCTTAATTATAACGCTAAGCAGGGATTTTTTAGTATAACTTTTGTTGCCCACCCCCATAGCAGGTGGTTTATTGTTTCGCACGTTTTACGTGCTCAACTGACTGAAGTCATTAATAAAAAAAGGGCAACCGTCGTAACAGTTGCCCTTATTGCCAAAAGAGAATGGAACTCTTTTCGAACCCAAAACCCCGAGTAATTAGTTATATAACCCCCTCGAGAGGAATCGAACCTCTATTGTAAGAACCGGAATCTTAAGTGTTATCCATTACACTACGAGGGGTTAATAGTATTAAATTGGTAAAGCCGTTTCTAATGCCTTAAAATCAATAGCGATTCAAATGTTTATTTTTTGACCATTTTTGACTTTTAAGTTAAAATAGATTCAAAGCTATTTATAGGAGGAAAGAGTTATGAATTTAATTCCTACAGTTATTGAAACAACAAACCGCGGTGAACGCGCATATGATATTTACTCACGTCTTTTAAAAGACCGTATTATTATGTTAGGCTCTGCGATTGATGACAATGTCGCAAATTCTATTGTATCACAACTTTTATTTTTACAAGCACAAGATGCTGAAAAAGATATTTATCTTTATATTAATTCTCCAGGTGGTAGTGTAACTGCTGGATTTGCTATTTATGATACGATTCAACACATTAAACCAGATGTACAAACAATTTGTATCGGTATGGCAGCTTCAATGGGTTCATTCTTACTTGCAGCAGGTGCTAAAGGTAAACGTTATGCATTACCAAATGCTGAAGTAATGATTCACCAACCATTAGGTGGTGCGCAAGGTCAGGCAACCGAAATTGAAATTGCAGCGAATCACATTTTAAAAACACGCGCGAAATTAAATAAAATTTTATCAGAGCGTACAGGTCAATCGATTGAAAAAATCCAAAAAGATACAGATCGCGATAACTTCCTTACAGCTGAAGAAGCTAAAGAATATGGCTTAATTGACGAAGTTATGCACCCTGAATAAAAATGATAAAAAGCGAGCCAACTTTGAGATGGCTCGCTTTTTTATACTTCAAATGGTTCGCCATTTCTAATTTTATCAGCCATTTCATTTAATTTTCGCAAACGATGATTAATACCCGACTTAGAAATCGTACCAGTACTGACCATCTCTCCTAGGTCTTTAAGCGATACATCTTGATGTTCAATTCTTAATTTAGCAACTTCACGTAAGCGGTCAGGCAAATTATCCAAACCAATTTCTTGATCAATTAATTGAATACTTTCAACTTGTTTCATAGCGGCACTCACTGTTTTGTTTAAATTCGCTGTCTCGCAATTCACAAGTCGATTAACTGAATTACGCATATCGCGTACAATACGTACATCTTCAAACTTTAATAATGCTTGATAACCGCCAATTAAACTTAAAAATTCTGCGATACGTTCAGCCTCTTTAATATATGTGATCCATCCTTTTTTGCGCTCTAATTTTTTGGCATTTAACTCATAATCATTCATTAAAGCGGTTAACCCTTCAGAATGACCTTCATAAAGTGAAAATATTTCTAAATGATAAGAAGACGTTTCTGGATTATTCACAGAACCCCCTGCTAAAAATGCACCACGTAAATAACTACGTTTCATATCATCGTCTTTAACCATTTCGTCATCAATATCATGACTAAACATACCGTCCTTTAAAATGCCAAGTTCATCTAATATCTCTTTTGTCTTCATCTTAATACGACAGATATAAATATTGTTTTTCTTTAATTTCATTTTTTTACGCACTAATATTTCGACTTCTACATGAAAAACAAGTTTGATTAAAGAATAAATGCGTCGTGCAGTCGTCGCATTTTCTGTTTGAATATTAATAACAAATTGCTGGTTCGAAAAATTCAAAGCCCCATTCATTCGAATCAATGCGCTGAGCTCTGCTTTTGCATTGTTCGCATCTGTTTCTATGCGGGTTAATTCATTTTTCATTTCGGATGCAAAGCTCATGATTATCGATTCCTCTCTTCACCGTACATTATCTTTAATAGAATGCTTATCTTTCATTGTATCATGAATGTGATTAAACGAGGTGCACCACTATCATTGTTTTCAATTCATTGTCCGAAAGCGATATTGTCATCATTATCTTTTTCGTCGATGTTTGATACGGTTCGGATCAAATTCAATGGTGCTGATTTCCTCAAGAGCAATATCATAAATCATGTCCGCCAAAACATCATTACAATGTCGTACATGATGATTTTCAGATATTTGAGCCAGTCCTTTACCTGTGACAAGCTTAATCCCACTTTTTATAAGTTCGCCGGCATCATAATAGACTGGCCGTGCCCCTTTTTGCTCATACTTTTCCAATATTTCATTCGAAAACGTGATTTCGTTCGCAATGACAAAATCGATAACATGATGGCCTAACTGCTGATGAATCGCATCAATATGATCAAGAACAGAGTATCCATCTGTTTCACCTGGTTGTGTCATAATATTCGATACATATAATTTTTTTGCTTCGCTTTTAACAATGGCATTCGCAATTCCTTTTACACATAAATTTGAAATCACGCTAGTGTAAAGTGACCCTGGTCCTAAAACAATTAAATCCGCTTCCAACAAAGCTTCGACGGCTTCATCCATAGGCTCAGCATTCGCTGGCTCAAGAAATACGTGGCTAATTTTTTTATGTTTACTTGGGATATTCGATTCACCAACGACAATTTCACCATCTTCCATCACAGCGTTAAGAGACACGCTGGATATGGTTGAGGGAATGACGCGACCTTTTATATTTAATATTCGGCTTAATTCCTTAATCGCATGCCCGAAATCATCTGTAATGTTTGTCATTGCAGCGATGAGTAAGTTACCTAATGAATGACCGCTGATTTTATCTTCTTCAAAGCGATATTGGAATAATTGCTCTAACGTAGGTTCGACATCACTTAATGCCGCAAGCACATTTCGTACATCACCAGGAGCTGGAATGTCCATTTCATGCCGTATTTTACCTGTACTGCCTCCATCATCCGCAACAGTAACAATACACGTAATATCTATTGGAAACTTTTTTAAGCCTCTCGCAAGCACAGATAGTCCTGTGCCGCCTCCAATTAACACTATTTTAATTTGCTTCATGCTTATCGCCACTTTCAATATGTGCGTCTCTATGATGCACATGAATATCATAGTCAAAGTGCTGTCTAAGATCTTCAGATAGACGTTGTGCTAATGCAACGGATCGATGTTGACCACCTGTACATCCGATTGCGATAACAAGTTGTGACTTCCCTTCTTTTTTATACCCTGGAATCATAAATAATAATAAATCTAATAATTTTTCGTAAAATGTGTTAGTTTCTTTCCATTTCATTACATAATTATAGACATCATCATCCATCCCTGTTAATGGACGTAATGATTTAACGTAATATGGATTCGGTAAAAATCGAACATCAAAAACAAGATCGGCATCGATTTGTATCCCATGCTTAAACCCAAAACTTTGTACATTAATCGTAAAAGTAGGATGATTCGATTTATTGAAATATTCATATACACGAGAACGTAATTCTTTTGGCTTTAAATGTGTAGTGTCCACATTATAATTTGCCATACTGCGAATATCAGATAATAAATTTCGCTCCTCACTTATAGCTTCTACTAACGTTAAATTATTTTGATCTTGTAATGGGTGTCGACGTCTTGTTTCTTTATAGCGTGATATTAATTTTTCAGTCGTTGCGTCTACAAATAGTACATCCGTAATAACATTTTTACGACTTAAAATATCATCAATTTCTTTAACTAGCGATTTAAAAAATTCGCGTCCTCTTAAGTCAATGCCAATAGCCACCTTTTGTAATGTCGGATTTCCTTGTTCCATCAATTCTACAAATTTCGGTAACAAGATCGGTGGTAAATTATCGACACAAAAATAACCTAAGTCTTCTAAACTTTGTATCACAACTGACTTTCCAGCCCCCGACAACCCAGTGATCACTAATAATTCGCTTTTGACGATTTCATTTTTTTCTTCATGTTGCATACGTATCCACCATCCAATCATATTCTATTTAAGTGTACATGAAATCCTACTTCAGTAGTAGCGTTTGTGTAAAAAAAGAGTGCATCAGTGTTCTCATCATGTGCATTTGATGGACTGACCCACTCTTTTTGTATATGAAGTTATGACCTAAATATTTATCATAAATTAAGCTTCGGCTTTATCTTTAAGTTCTTCGATATATTCTTGAACACTTTGTGCAGCAATACTACCATCACTTGTTGCAGTAACGATTTGACGTAAGCCTTTTTCTCTAACATCTCCCGCAACATATATACCTTCAACTGCAGTACTCATATCTGGGTTTGCAACAATGTACCCAGCTTCATTCGTAATACCTAAATTTTCGAATGGTTGCGTTAATGGTTTCATACCGATATAAATAAATAATCCGTCTGCATCTACTGTTTGTTCTGAACCATCCTCAGTAGATACAAGTGTTAATGAACCCACTTTACCGTCTTTTTCATTTACAGATTTTAAAGTGTGGTTCCAAATAAAATCGATTTTTTCATTTTTAAATGCACGGTCTTGAAGAATTTTTTGTGCACGTAATTTATCGCGTCGATGTACGATTGTCACTTTATCTGCGAATTTAGTTAAAAATGTCCCTTCCTCAACCGCAGAGTCACCTCCACCAATCACGTAAACATTTTTATTTTTAAAGAATGCACCATCACAAACGGCACAATAACTTACACCTCTGCCACCAAGCTCAGATTCACCTGGCACACCAATTTTTTTGTATTCTGCACCTGTAGCGATAATCACAGCAGTCGCTTCAACTTGACTAGAACCTAAATCGATAACTTTGTAATCACCTTTATCTTCAATACCTTTGATGTCACCGTATTTATATTCCGCACCAAATTTTTTGGCATGTTCAAACATTTTAGTAGATAAATCCGGCCCTGAAATCATTTCAAAACCCGGGAAATTCTCTACTTCTTCGGTATTTGCCATTTGACCACCTGGCATACCACGTTCAATCATAACTGTGTCTAAATTCGCACGTGAGGCATATACTGATGCTGTCATACCTGCTGGACCCGCACCGATAATCGCAACATCATATCTTTTTTGTTCTGACATAGATGAATCCTCCTCTATTCTTTATCATACGCATTTTACAACATTTTGAGCCTAAATATGAAGTTAAATGCTCAATAAATGCGCTAATGCACGTTCTAACTTATCTTCTGAAACACCGAACATTTCACTTAACTTTGATTTTAGCATCGATTGATTTGTTGTATTAAAGTACAAATAACTTACTGCTGCAGTATACGCATTGACATTGTCTGTATCTACGTCCGTTTCTAATAAAGATTCGGCATAATTAATCCAACTTAAAAACAATGCTGTTTCGTCTTTCGTTTCAGATATTTGATATATCTGTTGCATTCCTTTGTGAATAAAATTTAACTTTCGCAATTGTAGACCTTGGATGAGATACGATAAATATAGTTTTTCATAATCTCCCATATCTTCCAATATTGACCAAACATCTTTCGTCATCAATACTTCTTTTCCATTCAGTTGATGAAGTAAAAACAATCCGTAAAGACGTCGATGCCCATCATCACTCGTAAGTAATGGCGCGATGTGTTCGTTAAAATAAGTCTCACTCGTATCCATAATCCATGGCGGCACACCCGGCGTGGCTTTAGCAAAATCTTGCAATCTTTTCCAGAAGTGTTCGCTTTGAGATGGTTGACCTAAATAATAATAATTAAAAGACAAGGCATGAAACAGTTGGAACGTTTGGAAACTTCCTTTTCGATGAAGGGGTAAAAGTAATTGTTGCGACGCCTCATATTGCTTTAAATAACTTAAAACGATACCCAATTTAAAAGATTGGTCATCATTCATTGGTATAATTTTGTTTAAAACTTTAATGTAATGCGCATATTGCTTTGTTTCATTCATGTTATATAAAAGTAACGTGTAATGACATAACGCATGTACATCTGACGCGTCTTCCTCTAATAAAGTCTCAAACATTGCTTTAGCTTCTTTATTTTCATTGAGGTAAAGATAACACATTGCTAAAAGGTTTCTCATGACTTTATGATTTTTAATATGCGTTTCTTGGTTCAATATATATTCACGTGCATCAAGTAGTCTACCTTGACCAAATAAATATTGAAAGATGATTTGAGCGACAAATAATTCACTTTCAAGCTCTAATTGCGCGTCACCCATCAATGTAACTTCAAACATGTGTTCTAATTCATCACGATAATCTTCATCTTGCGTTAAAAACGCATACCGCAGCCCGAATAAATACGCTTTATTCGGTTCATTCAAGTCAATGTTTAACTGACTCAATTCATACAAACACGTTTCAATTTCATCATCTTTGCTCAATGCTTCATAATAAATCGCTTCCGCTTTTTTAGGCTGACGTAACTTCACATAACACGTTGCAAGTTGTTGTTTTGCATCAAAATTATCTGGTGACAATTCTAACACTTTGTCCAAATATTTTTTTGCTTTTGCGTATTCTTGCTGTAACATTTTTTGATGTGCCAATCGCTCATATAATGCTACATCAGTATCAAGTTGAATAATTTTGCGCTGCTGTGTCATCCTTGTCACCTCACTTTCACAACGGTTTAATTTGTATTGGATTGCCTATCGCTTTCGAATTACTAGGAATATCTTTGGATACGACGGCATTGGCCCCTATTAGTACGTTATCTCCAATTGTCACGCCAGGTAAAATTGTAACATTTGCACCTATAAGCGTATCGTTTCCAATATTGACATCACCTAACCGTAACTGATCAGGTAAAAATTCATGCGTTAATATTGTCGTATGGTAGCCTATAGTCACATTGTGCCCTATTGTGATTTTCTCTGGATACATTAAATCAGGTACAACTTTAAAAGCAATAGCTGTATGGTTACCAATATTCATATGTAGTAAACGTCGATACAACAGAGGTTTAAGCTGAATCCATGGAAAATAGCGCAAACATTCGATAATGATTACATTTTTGAATAATTTGGCAAACGAAATAAATCGATACAAATACCACAATGGGTTATATTTGCCTTTTGATACTATGACCTTAACCTTTCTTGCCATAAGACTTACCCTTCCTTTGCGTTGGCCAAGGTAAAATTGAAACATCTTTATATTTCGGTGGTTTTACTTTTAATCTTCTCCATAAAATCATACCTACACCTATGAGTATGAGCAAGATAGACATTAACTGTGCCACACGTATTGTCTCAGTTAACATCAAACTATCTGTACGTAAACCTTCTACAAAGAAACGACCGATAGAATACCATATTAAGTATAAGAAGAAGGTTTCACCTACAAGTAGATGCTTGCGCAGTGAAATAAGAATGATAAACCCAATAAGGTTCCATAACGATTCATACAAGAATGTAGGATGATAATACACACCATCAATCAACATATTATCAATGATAAATTGAGGTAAGTGTAAATCTTCTAAAAAGGCACGAGACACCGGACCACCATGTGCTTCATGATTCATAAAATTACCCCAACGTCCAATGGCTTGTGCTAAAATGATGCTCGGCGCGGCAATATCACCTAATTGGAATGGATGCCAATCTTTGCGATAGCAGTAATAAATCCCTGTAATAAATGCCCCTATGAGCCCTCCATGTATCGCGAGTCCACCTAACCAAATCATCGGTATTTCGACGGGATGCATGAGATAGTAATTGAGATTAAAGACTACAAAATAAAGCCGTGCAGTTAAAATTGCAACTACAACACAAACGAGTATCGTATTGATAAGTTCTTCCTCTTTAAAACCAATTTTTTGAGCGCTTTTTTGTGCAAGGACATACCCTAATAAAATGGCAGTTGCAATAATAATGCCATACCATCGCACATGAATTGGCCCAAGTGAAAATGCGATAGGATCGATATAACCTAACAACATTACACATCTCCTTTACGTTGACTATTTTTTAATATTTCAGCATTTAACCGCTCGTTAAATTCTTCTGCAGTGTTGATCCCCATAATATTTAATCGGTAATTCATCGCCGCGACTTCAATAATGACTGCGACATTGCGTCCTGGACGTACGGGTATCGTTTTCTTTGTAATTTCAGTATCCATAATTTTTAATGTTTCTTCATTTAAGCCAACACGATCATACAGTTTATCTTGTCGCCAAGTCTCTAAATTAATATTGAGACGAATACGCTTTTGCGTTAATATTGATCCTGCACCAAATAGAGTCATCACATTGATAATGCCTAATCCTCTAATTTCTAATAAGTGCTCGATAATTTTAGGTGGTTTTCCAATGAGTTGATCTTTATTAATCTCCTTAATTTCTACATTGTCGTCAGCTACTAATCGGTGTCCACGTTTAACCAGCTCTAATGCTGTTTCACTTTTACCAATACCAGAATCACCCGTAATTAATACACCTACGCCGTAAACATCGACAAGCACACCGTGCAATGATGTTGAATTCGCAAGTTCATGCTCTAAAAATGTTGTAAATCGTCCCATAACACGTGTTGTGGCTTCATCAATATACATAAGTGGCGTATCCGTTGCATGTGAAGCTTCTATTAATTCTTCTGGTGCTTCATGACCTCTTGTGATAATAATCGCTGGGGTTTCAGGCCTACATAATTTACGCATCCGTCCTTTACGTTCTTCCAAAGGCAATAAATTGTAAAAAGATAATTCTGTTGTCCCTAAAAGTTGAATCCGATTGGATGCATAATGTGAAAAATAGCCTGCCATTTCTAAACCAGGTCGAGAGATATCTGTATTCATTATCGGTCGATCCAATCCTTTTTCACCAGCAATCACATTCAATTTGAACTTTTCCACTAAGTCTTTTGTCGTTAACATACGTTCACCTCAATTAGTGCTTTCATCAATGATTTCAATTATAGTATACAAAATAATCTATACGTATAAAGTTTCATCGTTTATCATTCCATTATACATGAACAGGGTGAGAGTATAAAAATAAATCTTTTTGACTTATTTTCAACGCTCACCCTGTGATTTAAAAGCTATTTGCCATACTTATTCAGTTTTTCAGTCACATCACGAAATGTTTTTTCAATTTGGCTAAACGTATCCATGGCACTATCATTTTGTTCACGGTCTTTTTTTGAGGACTCATTCTTTTTATCTGTAGCTTTTTTTAATGTAGATGTGACTTGTTTCAATGTTTGATTCATAAAGTCTTCCATTGAAGAATCGGATTGACGTTCGTGTTGATGTGAATGCGACTGATTTTCTGTTGAGTGATTTGGAGGCTTCGCTGACATGTCTTGGTGTTGGGTTGTTTTACACTCAGATTGTTGATGCTCATGTGTTTTCCCATACATTGCATCCAATAAAATCGCCGCAGACTCCACAGAAATTTTATGCGCTTCTAACAATTCTAAAACTTTCATTTGTGCCTCTTTCATAGCTCACCCTCCATCCGTGCTTTATCACGGGCAAGAACTTGTTTTAAATATTTGCCCGTGTAGGACGATTTTGTTTCAGCAATTTCTTCAGGTGTCCCAGTAGCTAAAATGGTGCCACCACCTTCTCCACCTTCAGGTCCTAAATCGATAAGGTGATCTGCTGTTTTAATCACGTCTAAATTATGTTCAATAATAACAACCGTATCACCGTTATCGACGATTTTGTTAAGCACTTTAAGCAATCGACTAATATCATCAACGTGTAGTCCTGTTGTAGGTTCATCTAAAATGTATATTGAGCGACCGGTCGACCGTTTATGCAATTCAGAGGCTAATTTAACACGTTGCGCTTCTCCACCAGACAATGTAGTAGCAGGCTGTCCAAGTGTAATATATCCTAAACCAACATCTACAAGTGTTTGTAATTTACGTTTAATTTTAGGTATATTTTCAAAAAAGCGTGTTGCATCTTCAACAGTCATAGCTAGAACATCAGCAATGTTTTTGCCCTTATAAGTGACTTCTAATGTTTCACGATTATATCGTTTGCCTTCGCACACTTCACAAGGTACATACACATCAGGTAAGAAATGCATTTCAATTTTTATGATACCGTCACCTTTACACGCCTCACAACGGCCACCTTTCACGTTAAAACTGAAACGCCCTTTTTGATACCCTCTTACTTTCGCTTCATTTGTAGATGCAAAAACATCACGAATATCATCAAATACGCCGGTATACGTTGCAGGATTTGAGCGTGGTGTACGCCCAATTGGCGATTGATCAATATCAATAATTTTATCAATTTCATCTACACCGTGAATCGCAACATGGGCACCTGGACGTACTTTAGATTTGTTAATTTGCTTTGCTAATGCTTTATATAACACTTCATTTACAAGAGAACTTTTACCAGAACCCGACACACCTGTCACGACATTCATCACAGAGAGCGGAAAAGCAACATCAACATTTTTCAAATTATTGCTGCGTGCCCCTTTAATTTCAATTTTACGTTCTGTAATGTCACGCCGTGCTTCTGGAACAGGAATAAATTTTTTGCCACTCAAATATTGACCTGTCAGCGATTTTTTATTTCGCATCACTTGTTTCGGTGTGCCATTTGCAACCACTTGACCACCATGTTCTCCAGCTCCAGGACCAATATCGACAAGATAATCCGCTTCCATCATCGTGTCTTCATCATGTTCAACAACGATAAGGGTATTTCCTAAATCACGCATATCTTTTAATGTTGAAATCAAACGATCGTTATCACGTTGATGTAAACCGATTGAAGGTTCATCAAGAACATAGAGCACCCCAGACAAACGTGAACCGATTTGCGTCGCAAGGCGTATACGTTGTGCCTCGCCACCTGACAATGTACCTGAAGCACGGTTTAACGTTAAATATCCTAATCCAACATTATTTAAAAATTCTAATCGTGCAATGATTTCTTTTAAGATCAGTCGTGCAATCTGCTGATCTTGGTTAGACAACTGGATATTTTGATAATAATGTAATGCGTCGTGAATAGATTGTGAAACGACTTCTCCAATATTTTTACCTGCAACATAGACAGATAACGCTTCTTTACTTAAACGCTGACCCTGACACGTTTCACATACTTGCTCTGCCATATATTTTTGCATCATTTCTCGAACATACTCTGACGGTGAATCATGATAGCGACGTTCAATATTAGGAACGACACCTTCAAAAACCATCGTTCTTTTACGCGACTGGCCAAATTTCGATTTAAAAGTAAACGTAATTTCCTTGTCTCCAGATCCATACAAAATAATATTTTTTTGACGCTCGGTGAGCTTTTTATACGGTTTATCCATATTAATTTTATACACTTCACATACGCGTTTAAGAAGTGTTGGATAATAATCAGAACTTGTAGGTTCCCAGGCTAAAATAGCCCCCTCATTGAGGCTCTTTTCTTTATCCGGAACAACCAAGTCTAAATCTACTGTTAACTTTTGTCCTAAACCATCACACGTTGGACATGCACCGAATGGGCTATTAAAACTAAACATCCGTGGTTCTAATTCACCAATTGAAAACCCACAGATTGGACAGGCGTGTTTTTCAGAGAACTCCAATTGTTCTCCGTCTATCACATCTACAACGAGTCGACCTTCTGATAATTCTAAAACGGTTTCAATTGAATCTGCGAGACGTGTTTCGATGCCAGGTTTCACAACTAAACGATCGACTACAATTTCTATCGTATGATTTTTATTCTTATCTAATTCAGGTACTGCCGTTATATCCATGATGTCCCCATCAACGCGCACCCGTACATATCCTTTTTTGCTAATATCATTGAGTAATTTTTCATGTGTCCCTTTACGATGATTCACGATAGGTGCGAGCAATTGAATTTTCGTCCGTTCTTCTAATTGAAGTATACGGTCGGCCATTTGTTGAACCGTTTGTGATTCAATTTCAATGCCGTGATTCGGACAAAAAGGTTTGCCGATTCTAGCATATAATAGTCGAATATAATCATAAATTTCCGTGACTGTCGCCACTGTTGAGCGAGGGTTCTTACTTGTAGTCTTCTGATCAATAGAAATTGCCGGAGAAAGTCCTTCAATCGTGTCTACATCAGGTTTATCCATCTGACCCAAAAACTGTCTGGCATAAGCACTTAACGACTCCACATACCGGCGTTGTCCTTCTGCATAAATCGTATCAAAAGCAAGAGAAGACTTACCAGAACCTGACAATCCTGTCATGACAATAAGTTTATGTTTCGGCAATTCAATATCTACATTTTTTAAATTATGTGCACGAGCACCTTTCACAACGATTGACGGTTCTTTCATTTTATTCACCCTTCTGCTTTTAATTCAAATAACATATCTCTGAGTTCCGTAGCTCTTTCAAAGTCTAACGCTTTTGCAGCTTCTTTCATTTCTTTTTCTATATTTTTAATCGTTTTTTCTCGTTCTTTTTTCGTCAGTTTTTTAGGGACTTCTTTACGGTGGTCATCATTGATTTCATCTGTTTCAACCGTAGCACTAATGACATCATGTATTTTTTTATTAATAGTAGTTGGTGTGATACCATGTTTTTCGTTATAGGCCATTTGTATACTACGACGTCGTTCTGTCTCATCAATCGCATATTGCATAGAATCAGTGATTTTGTCAGCATACATAATCACTTCACCTTTATCATTACGTGCAGCGCGTCCAATGGTTTGAATGAGCGATCTCTCCGAACGTAAAAATCCTTCTTTATCTGCATCTAATATAACAACTAATGACACTTCTGGAATATCGATACCCTCTCTTAATAAATTAATGCCTATTAAAACATCAAACGTCCCCATACGTAAATCACGAATGATTTCGATACGTTCTAGCGTTTTAATTTCTGAATGGAGATAGTTTACCTTTACCCCAGCTTCTTTAAGATATGTTGTTAAATCTTCACTCATTTTTTTCGTTAATGTCGTAATGAGCACACGTTCATTACGGTCTACACGCTCTTGTATTTCAGATAATAAATCATCAATCTGATTTTTTGTCGGTCGCACTTCAATTTTAGGATCTAATAATCCAGTTGGTCTTATAATTTGTTCAACCATTTCATCCGTATGCTCTAGTTCATAAGGACCAGGTGTAGCGGATACATAGACCAGTTGTCGTGCTTTCGATTCAAATTCTTCAAATTTTAAAGGACGGTTATCCAATGCGCTAGGCAAACGGAAACCATGTTCAACTAACACATTTTTTCGTGCTTGGTCACCATTGTACATCCCTCTAATTTGAGGTAAAGTCACATGTGACTCATCTATCATAATTAGCCAATCGTCTCCAAAATAATCGAGTAACGTATACGGCGTTGAACCTAACGGACGTAACGTTAAGTGCACAGAATAATTTTCAATACCTGAACAAAATCCCATCTCACGCATCATTTCTAAATCGTAGTTCGTGCGTTGCTCTAATCTTTGGGCTTCAAGTAGTTTGTTTTCATTACGCAATTTTTCAAGTTGCGTGGCTAATTCTTTTTCAATACGGTCAATAGCAATCTTCATTTTTTCCTCGCGGGTAACGAAGTGAGATGCTGGAAATAGTGCAAAATGTTCACGTTCACGTAGCACTTCTCCTGTTAAATAATTAATTTCACTGACTCGGTCAATTTCGTCGCCAAAAAATTCCACACGGATACATAACTCATCTCTAGAGGCTGGGAAGATTTCTACGACATCGCCTCTAACCCGAAATGTTCCCCGTTTAAAATCAATGTCATTCCGTGTATATTGTACATCAACAAGTTTTCTTAATAGTTCACTACGATCCATTTCCATGCCCACACGAATACTTACCACTAAATCTTTATATTCTTCTGGGTTACCTAAACCATAAATACAACTCACACTTGCGATAATAATGACATCATCACGCTCAAATAATGCACTTGTTGCAGAGTGACGCAACTGATCAATTTCATCATTAATAGAAGCATCTTTTTCAATAAACGTATCTGTTGACGGGACGTACGCTTCTGGTTGGTAATAGTCATAATAACTTACAAAATATTCCACTCTATTGTCAGGGAAAAACTCTTTAAATTCACTATACAATTGACCCGCTAATGTTTTATTATGTGCAATGATTAATGTCGGCTTACCGACTTCTTTAATCACATTACTCATTGTAAACGTTTTGCCGGTACCTGTAGCCCCTAAAAGGGTTTGATGACGCTTACCTTCTTTAATACCTTTAGCAAGTTCAGCAATCGCTTTAGGTTGATCACCTTGAGGGTCAAATGTGGATGCAATTTTAAAAGCATGATGCTCCATTCGTGTACGCTCCTTTCAACGCAATAGTAAGTTTATTTTAGCAAAAATTTCACAGCAAGTACAAACATCTGTTCGGGATTTTAGTAATTAACTTTTCTTATCTTAAACACAAATAAGGATAAGATTCCTTTCTTAAGGAAATCTTACCCTTCATTATCCTGTTGTTTATGAATTTGCAACTGGTCAACAATAATATAGCCAGCTAATAACGATACAACATCTAAAAAGATAATCCATTCATTGTGAAAGAATTCTTTATATACTGATGCACCTATTAAAATAAGTGTAATGAGTGTGCCCACCCACTTGCTTCTCGTGATTGCACTAAATATAACTACGAGAACACATGGAAAGAATGCGGCTAACATATACCATATCATGATTATCACACTTTCCTATTTTTAAGAATTTGCATCGTCATTTCTCGTAATTCTGTACGAGGTATGAATTTTTCTGTTAACATCTCAGGAATGATGTTTTCAATAAAATCTTGAACCGCATGCAAATGATCAAATTGCATAATTGTTTCTAAACTCATTTCATAAATTTCAAAGAATAGAGGTTCTGGATTACGTTTTTGAATTTCCCCAAAAGTTTCATACAAAAGATCAATTTTGTCTGCGACTGCTAATATTTGCCCTTCTAAAGAATCGTCTTTCCCCTCTTGAAGACGTTGTCGATATATTGCTCTATATCGTTCTGGTATTTCCTCGGTAATAAAGGTATCCACCATTTCTTCTTCAACTTGTGAAAATAATTTTTTTAATTCTCCACTCGCATATTTTACAGGTGTTTTGATATCTCCGGTAAACACTTCTGCAAAATCATGATTTAACGCTTTTTCATACAAACTTTTCCAATCAACATCTTTGCCATGATATTCTTCAACCGTTCCTAAATATTGCGCAATCTTAGTCACTTTGAAAGAGTGGGCAGCGACATTATGTTCAAAATATTTAAATTTACCTGGCAAACGAATTAGTTTTTCTAAATCTGATAGTCTTTTAAAATATTGATGTACACCCATTACCAGACCTCCTTTAATGTTTTGAAACCGTTCTATTACCGTAAGCGAAAGTATTTTTCTAGTTTGATGATAATATAACACAAAATGAAGGATTCTATCACTATATAAATTAATGTACGATAAATATTCAAATTTAATGAATAAAATAAAATTGTTCATATGATTCAATCACGCGATGATTGACGACAAAAGGTGCCACCCAATTCATTTCTGATACGACGATTGCATTGCTTTTTATCGTTTCGACAATGGCCACATGCCCAAAAGGGCCTTCCTGCGAAACCATGATTGCACCTATTTGAGGTGACGTTGAAACATGAAATCCTTGGGCTCGCGCATGTGCATACCAATGTTTGGCATCACCCCAATGATTGTGAATCGGACGTCCTAGTGCCATTCGTCTTTGAAAAGCATAATACGTGCATTGACCTTGTAAATATAAATTTTGCGAGGAATCTGATTTATGATTTAAAAAGTTTAATGTTGATTTATCTTTAATAGGTGGCTGTGTTTTTGAGGAGGTTTTGTTTCCTTGGAAATAGGCTGTTGTTTTATGAAGAATATTTAAAGTGGAAAGTGACCTATCTTGATACGATGTGTGATGTTTTGGTTGGGAAGTACGCGAGGGAGATGCTATCGTAGGCGTTGGTATCTGTCGTGGTTGAAATAACAACGCGGCTCCTTTAGGAGATATCGCTAACCATTGTTTGGGTACTAATGTTTTAAAGGTCGGATTATATTGATAAAATGTGTGCGTTGTTAAATGATAACGTGCCAAAATACGATTTAAGGTATCACCTTCTTCTACAATATGAACATGTTTATTAGGGATACGAATTTTTTTAATCGTTTGCGATGGTTGCCCATATGAGGGATTTAAACTTTTTAATTCTTGAACAGATATACCTGTTTTTTGTGACAAATCGTTCAGTGATGCACGATTATGGACATCAATACTTTGTGTGAGTGATGTGTTCGCAACGATCAACGCAATGACATAAGTTCGTAACATAGATTCTTTCTGTACTCCTTTCTAAATAGAAAAACTTGGAGTATTACGTTCAAGTCCACACTCCAAGTTTCTATACATTTTAATTCAATTGGCTTCTAAGGTAAGCATCTATAAACGGCCCAATTTCTCCGTCCATAACCGCGTTTACATTTCCCGTTTCCGCATTGGTACGATGGTCTTTCACCATAGAATACGGGTGAAAAACATACGATCTAATTTGACTGCCCCAACCAATTTCTTTTTGTTCTCCACGAATTTCAGCAAGTTCACGCTCTTTTTGCTCAATTTCAAGTTGATACAATTTCGCTTTTAGCATTTTCATTGCAGCTTCACGGTTTTTAATTTGTGAACGCTCATTTTGGTTGTTTACGACAATACCAGTCGGATGATGCGTAATTCGGATTGCTGATTCTGTTTTATTAATATGCTGACCACCAGCACCCGAAGCACGGAACGTGTCGACAGTTATGTCATCAGGATTAATCTCAATTTCGATTTTTTCATTATTGAATTCAGGTATGACATCACATGAAGCAAATGATGTATGACGACGTCCTGAAGAATCAAATGGTGAAATGCGTACTAAGCGATGCACACCTTTCTCAGCTTTTAAATAACCATAAGCATTATGACCTTTAACAATCATCGTCACACTCTTAACTCCTGCTTCATCACCAGCTTGATAGTCAACGATTTCTACTTTAAACCCTTGTTGTTCACAAAAGCGCTGGTACATTCTGAGCAACATATTTGTCCAGTCCTGCGATTCTGTACCACCAGCACCTGGATGCAACTCCAAAATCGCATTATTTGCATCATGTTCACCATCAAGTAAAAGTTGAAGCTCAAAGCGGTCAATTGTTGTACCATAGCTTTCAACGAGTGATTCCAGTTCATTTTTGAGTTCTTCATCATCATCTTCTTGCAAAAGTTCAAACGTTGCTTTCATGTCTTCGATTTCATTATTAATGTCATGATACGTAGTCACGATTGCCTTTAAAGCATTATTTTGGTCAATGATTTCTTGCGCTTTCGCTTGATCATCCCAAAAGTTGGGTTGCGCCATCATTTCTTCATATTCTTGTATATCTGTCTCTTTTTTTTCTAAGTCAAAGAGACCCCCTGAGTTGATCGAGTTTTGACTCGAAATTTTCAATTACACGTTTAATTTCAGATCGTTCCATGTCTGTACTCCTAATCATCAAAGTTTAATTGCCACAGCAATTTTTATACTTTTTACCACTACCACATGGGCATGGTTCATTACGTCCTATTTCTTGATCTTTAACAATTGGTTTTGGTTTTACTTTTTCTTTGCCATCATTAGCTGAAACGTGTTGACCTTCAAACTCTTTTGTTTTTTCACGTTGTACATCATCTTCAACAGTGACTACAGATTTTAAGATATATTTACTTACATCTTCCTCAATGCCTTGCATCATAATGTCGAACAGTTCATGACCTTCATTTTGATAATCACGTAACGGATTTTGTTGACCATAAGAACGTAAATGAATCCCTTGTCTTAATTGGTCCATAGTATCAATGTGAGATGTCCATCTTTCATCAATAGAACGTAGTAAAATCATACGTTCAAATTCAGGCATACGGTCACCCAATGCATCTTTTTGACGTTGATATGCTTGTTCAATTTTAGCCCAAATGATATCAAACATATCTTCACGATCTTTACCATTGATTTCAGATTCTTTTAATTCTCCTTCATGGAGGAATACATCCTCTACGTAATGAATTAACGGTTCATAATCTGGATTTTCTGCATCTTCATTGACATGATATTGAATCGTACGTTGTAACGTCGATTTCAACATTTCGATTACAAGTTCTGAACTGCTTTCATCATCAATAATACGATTACGTTCTTCATACATAATTTCACGTTGTTTTCGCAATACTTCATCGTATTCAAGAATACGTTTACGTGCATCAAAGTTGTTACCTTCAACACGTTTTTGGGCTGATTCTACAGCGCGCGAAACCATTTTAGATTCAATTGGCGTAGAGTCATCCATGCCTAAACGATTCATCATTGCTTGCATACGCTCTGAACCAAAACGCACCATCAAATCATCTTGTAATGATAAATAGAAACGACTATCTCCTCGGTCGCCTTGACGTCCTGAACGTCCACGTAACTGATCATCAATACGACGTGACTCATGTCTTTCAGTCCCGATAACGGCAAGTCCACCAAGCTCTTCTACACCTTCACCTAATTTAATATCTGTACCACGACCAGCCATGTTTGTTGCAATCGTAACTGCACCACGTTGACCCGCATCAGCGACGATTTCAGCTTCACGTTCATGGTTTTTAGCATTTAAGACACTATGACGAATACCGCGTTTTTTAAGTAAATTAGAAATGTATTCACTTGTTTCCACTGCTACAGTACCTAATAAGACTGGTTGACCTTTACGGTGTTTTTCAATTACTTCTTCAACAACTGCGTCAAATTTCCCTTTTTGACTTACGTAGATTAGGTCAGAATGGTCCACACGTTGTACAGGGCGATTCGTTGGAATTTGAGTTACCGTCATATTATAAATATTTCTGAACTCTTCTTCTTCTGTTTTCGCTGTACCTGTCATTCCTGCTAATTTGTTATACATTCTGAAATAGTTTTGGAATGTAATTGAGGCCATAGTTTTAGATTCATTTTGAATTTTAACTGATTCTTTAGCCTCAATCGCTTGATGAAGCCCTTCAGAAAAACGGCGCCCTGGCATTGTACGTCCAGTAAATTGATCGACGATTAAGATTTCACCATTAGTAACCATGTA
The DNA here is from genome assembly GCF_011394325.1 of Staphylococcus sp. 11007852. Lineage (NCBI taxonomy): Bacteria > Bacillati > Bacillota > Bacilli > Caryophanales > Staphylococcaceae > Staphylococcus > Staphylococcus sp. 11007852. The sequence continues at coordinate 145,921 of NZ_JAANBJ010000022.1, forward strand.
GTCGATATCTCTAGCCATTGTATAATGCGCTCTTAACGCAAGGTTGATATGATGAATGATATCCACATGTCTAACATCATATAAGTTGTCTAATTTAAACATGCGTTCTGCTTTATCGATGCCTTGTTCTGTAAGTTGAATGGCTTTCGTTTGAACATCATAGTTGTAATCATCTTCAGCTTTAAGCATTTTGGCAAAAACATTCGCTTGTGTATATAATGATGTTGATTTTTCCGCTTCTCCCGAAATAATTAAAGGGGTACGTGCTTCATCAATTAAAATAGAGTCAACCTCATCAATAATCGCAAAATTCAGCTTACGCATGACACGGTCTTCTTTGTAATTCACCATGTTATCTCTTAAATAGTCAAAACCAAGTTCATTGTTAGTACTATAAGTGATATCTTGCGCATATGCTTCACGTTTTTCATCTGTTTGTAAATTGTTTGTATTCAAACCAACTGTTAGGCCTAAAAATTCATATAAGTGCGCCATTTCTTCACTTTGTGATGATGCAAGATATTCATTGACTGTGATAACGTGTACACCGCGACCTGTGAGTGCATTTAAATACGTTGGCATCGTTGCTGTTAAGGTCTTACCTTCACCTGTTCTCATTTCCGCAATATCACCTTTATGAATGGCAATACCACCCATAATTTGAACTCTATAAGGAATCATACCGAAGACACGTTTTGATGCTTCTCTAACTAATGCAAATGCCTCTGGTAATATCTCATCTAACATATTATCTTGTTTTCTTTTATCTTCAATACTTTGTAATTGTTCTTGAAACGCACGTGTTTTTGCTTTGATCTCATCATCAGTTAAAATTGCCATATCTTCTTCTAATGCAATGACTTTATCAGCAATTTTTCCAAGACGTTTCACTTCTCGGTTATTACCTTCAACCAGTTTTGTTATAAAACCCATTTATTTCGCTCCTTTAGCAATAAACTCTATCGCTTACAACAACACATCATATCATTTTTAGGTATAAATTTATACTCATATACTTATGTCTTAAGAAAATACTAATATTAATAGCCCTATTCAAAACTTATTGAGCTATGAAAATAAAACACCATGCTTTATTATTTTTAAACGCTTGTTAAGTGTATACTGTAGCAACTCATTAATGGTTCTCAGGAGAATAATGTATGACCTCAATTTAACGTAGATCTAAGTTTCAACACATCATAATGAGGCAACATACGTGTTAAAACTTTGAAGATTTAACGCAATGTTCAATTACGCTCTATTTATGTTGATTTTGTATTGTGAATCAATCACCTAAATGCGCATCCTATACATCCTCAAAAACATAGCTACACGAATTAATGATAAAGTGATGAACCGGAATGACTATCACTATCATTTTATAATGGACTAAGGGACCAGAACATTTACATTATGTCCCAGCCCCTAAAGTGATACAACTCGTATGAGATTCAATCATTTATTCTAATGATTCTGTTTCAATCAATCCATATTTTCCGTCTTTTCTACGATAAACAATACTTGTTCCTTCAGTATCTCTGTCATGGAACACGAAGAAATCATGGCCTAATAAATTCATCTGAAGTACTGCTTCTTCAGAATCCATTGGTTTTAATCCAAATGTTTTAGAACGGATAATTTCGATTTCCGAATCACTTGATTCGTTGTCGATATCCGGTGATGTTGCTTCAGCATCTACAAAAATATCTTGTTCATTTCCACGGTCGCGATTTTTGCGGTTAACACGCGTTTTATATTTACGAACTTGACGTTCTAATTTATTCGTAATTAAGTCGATGCCTGCATATAAATCATCATGACGCTCTTCCGCTCTTAAAGTAACATTTTTCAACGGAATTGTTACTTCAATTTTTGTACCTGAATTTTGGTAAGTTTTCACTTTAACGTGTGCTGTTGCATTAGGTACGTTAGTGAAATATCTTTCTAATTTACCAATCTTGTCTTCAATGTAATTGCGAATAGCATCTGTGATTGTGAGGTTGTCTCCATGAATTTCAAAGTTAATCATAGTGCTCGCTCCTTTCAACCTCTTGTTATTGTATTTCTTACTTATATTTTACCATGTTTATGCTAACGTGCAAACGTTAACATACTCAATTTTCTGACTTTTCTTTGAAACAGCTTAACCGCAACGTTATGCGCAGTTCGGCCTGTTGTGTAAATATCATCCACAAGTAAAATACGTTTATTTTCGAGGTTTATATCACCTTTCACTTCAATATCATTACTTAATGACATTCGCTCTTTTAAAGTGAGTTGGTATTGTTTTGGTCGTCGATGCATCTTTAAACAGTCTTCAAAATCGATACTTAACGCACTTAAAATTAACTTGTACAGGATTGAAAGTCCTTTCGATGTCATTCTCTTTTACAGACGGTACTGGAATAATGTAATCATAATGTTGAGCTTTAATGGATATGTACTTTGCAATAACTTGAGCAAGTGCAACATCCCCAAGAAATTTGTATTGATGGAAAAGGGTTTTATAAAAACCTTCATAATGAAAGCATGCATCTATCGAATCAAATGTATAAACGTATTTAACTGAGTCACAATTGATACATTTTGAATTCTGGTATTCACCTAAACAATAGCTACATCTCCCCGTAGAATTAAAAATGCATTGTTCTAATAAATTCCTACAATGTTCACATAGAATGTTTGTGGGTTGAAATAACAGCTCTAAAGTAAATAATTCATCATAAAACGAATGACAAATGTGACATCTCAATAATCAACCCATCCTTTAAGATATGCCATTCGATTCATTTGGCGTATGTTACGTCGAGCTTTGTACATTGCTAATGTCCTCCCTTCATGGTAAAAACGAACCAATCCATTGGGAGATTCTTGTTTTCGCCCTACTCTCCCAGCAATTTGCACGAGCGCATCAGCTGTAAAATGATGACTATCCATTACCCATACATCTAGAAACGCCATTGTAAAACCTCGTTCTAAAATCGTTGTTGTTAAGACAATTTGATACATACCATTTCTAAGCTGTTGTACTTTTTCTAATCTATCAGCATCTTCACTATAGACATAACACATGTTTTTGAAAGTTGTACGATATGCACTATAAAAGCGTTTCATGTTTTCAATATTACTAAAAAACAGTAATGTCGTACGTTGACGGTTCATTTGATTTTTTAACTCACTTATAAGACTATGTTGTGCTTGTGAATATTTTATTTTCATGTAGCGGAATTCTGGTACAACTAGAGGATGACGGTGAAACCGTGCAGGTAACGTAATGATTTGAGTAGCATGAAACGAACGCATGAGAGGTTTTGGAGGTGTAGCAGTCATGTATATACAGGCATGTGTCGCGCGTGCAGCCCGTGCAATCGTTTGTTGTAACTGTCGATCCATCGAGAGTGGAAATGCATCCACTTCATCTATGAAAATGACATCAAAATGATTTTTAAATCGGTATAATTGATGCACTGTTGCAATGACAAAATGACCATTGTATTTTTGTCTACTCGACTGATGTAAAATATCAATTTCTTCTCTTGTAAACGTTTGACATACACGTTGACTCACTTCTACCACTACATCTACACGCGGCGAGACGATGGCAATATTGTCTCCTTTTTGACGTGCTACAGAAATGGCTTCAAACATCATCTCAGTCTTGCCGGCACCTGTAACCGCATGCAAAAGTAACGGTTGCTTTGATTCGACGGCAGATACTATTTTGCGAGAGGCATACGTTTGCTGTTCAGATAGTGAAAATGGCAGCTGATAATATCCGTCACTCTTCATTCTTTTCGTTTGAGTTATAACAACATGGCGCTTTGTATCCATCCTCCCCATCGCAATACAATTCCGACAATATATAATATCTTCTTTGAAAAAAGGGCTTTTATAACAGTAAAAGTGAAACCTCTCCGTTGTACCACATTGGATACACTTAAAACCTTTATCTGTTTGACAAACACCAGGCGTGGTTTCAGCAATTTTTTCATCCGTTAAAGTATCAGGTAATCTAACTAATTGACCATATCGTTTCAATGAATGCCTCCTTTCACTTATATACTCGATCTAACGCGGTCATTTACTTTTCCCATTTTCATTACATCATTTATTTGCCACTGCATATATTAAAATAAAAAACAGCAACAACATTCTTATGAATGCGCTACTGTTTAAGCAATTAATACAATTCAATATGTCTATTCACAACACCTATGCCAAAGCCACCTAGTCCTAAGTGAGAAGAGATGACGGGGCCGAATTCAGAGAAAATGATGTTTTTTTCAGGATACTTGGCTTTTAAATCATTCAATACACGTTGCGATTCATCTTTGTTGTCTCCACCAATAATTATTACCGTTGCAATGTTATATTGATTGGACATTTCAATCGCTTTATCTTCAATCAATTTTAGCGCCTTCTTTTTCGTGCGAACTTTTTCGTAAGGTACAATGAGACCATCTTCAAATGTTAAAACAGGTTTCATTTTTAGTAAATTACCTATCCAAGCTTGTGCACCTGTGATGCGACCACTTTTACTTAAGTTTTTCAAATCATCCACAACGAGGTAGGCACCTGTGTGTTGACGCATATCTTCTAAATCTTCTAAAATCTCGTCAATATGCTTTCCCTCATTAATCAAATCAATGGCTCTAATGACAAGGGCACCTTCAACTAGACATGCGATTTTGGAATCAATGGGGTGAACATTAATCCCCTCAACCATCGAAGCGGCTTGAACAGAGGTTTGATATGCACCACTAATACCGCTAGATAAATGTACTGTAATGACATCTGTATATCCCTCAGCTTTATAAGCTTCAAATGCATGAATCATTTCTCCTATAGCTGGTTGACTTGTTGTCGGTATTGAATTTGATTTTGCTAATATTGAATAAAATTCTTCTGAAGTGATGGATTCATTTTCTTTATGATTTTCGCCATTTTCTAACGTAATACTTAACGGCACTACACGGATATTATTTTCTTTTAAATAGTGTTGAGGAATGTAACTTGTTGAATCTGTCATAACAGCTATTTTCATTTTTTCTTGTCCTCCTAAATTTTGAACAAAATTCATCTTTATAACTTAATGGAGAGCGAATAAAATCTAATGATCTATGATTTCATTAAAAGATCTACCGCCTATTCAATGTCAATCTCAGAAAGTAACGCTAATACACTTATATTAAACAACATATTTAAGATGTCATCGTATGGTACTTTTTAATTTTTGATTAATACTATCATACAATCTTTTATATCAAATTTCAGTCATTTAAGCTATTGATTTTTTTCAAGTTCAACTATAAATTATAGTATAATCATCATACACACTTTTGTAGATTGGAGATGGGCTTGTGGAAGATAACATCATTACTATAAAGGACGAACATATCATTGAAAATGTAATTAGTAAATCACGCTTTATCGCGCATATAAAGCCAGTTCAATCTGAAGAGGAAGCAAAAGCGTTTATAGATGCTAAGAAAAAAGAACACCGCGAAGCAACTCATAATTGTTCCGCATATACAATTGGAGATACGATGCATATTCAAAAAGCGAATGATGACGGTGAGCCTAGTGGTACTGCCGGTGTGCCTATGTTAGAGATGTTAAAAAAACACGAGATACATAATGCCGCTGTCGTGGTTACGCGTTATTTTGGTGGTATTAAATTAGGGACTGGCGGTTTAATTCGTGCATATGGAGGCGCTGTGCGAGATGTGATTAAAGCAGTGGGACGCGTGGAACTGAAACCAGCCATCCCATGTCATGTCACTATTGCTTATGATCTGACAGGAAAGTTCGAATATGAACTTCAATCCACCTCTTTTTATTTAAGAGATACAACATATACAGATAAAGTTACGTATCACATTGATGTCATAGAAGCAGAACGTGACGCATTTATACAATTTCTAAATCAACATACGCAAGGTCAATTTGATTTAACTGAAAAAGACGTCAAACCGCTCGCATTTGATATTGAAACATAAAAAATCCTGTTACTTTTAAGCACGTGTTGCTTAAAGTAACAGGATTTCTATTTTGTATGTCGACGAGATATTAAATTTAATAATGGCCGATAATCATCATCGATAAGTCCGGTAAATTCAACAATAAGTTCAATTGTGACAATGATGAGGATGATTGTTAAAAAGACACCCCATGGTTGGGATAAATATAAAATAACGCTCACGACACTAAACATGATTGCCATCGCATATATTAAAATAACTGTTTGTCTATGCGTATAGCCTAAATCTAATAATTTATGATGAAGATGGGATTTATCCGCTTGCATAATATGCTGTCCTTGCTTCACTCTTCGAATCATCGCAAATAATGTGTCAATAAATGGCACCGCTAAAATAACGATTGGGAAGAATAATGATATAAACGTAATATTTTTAAACCCTAATAAAGATAAGAAGCCGATTATAAATCCTAGTAATAAAGCCCCACTATCTCCAAGAAAGATTTTAGCAGGATGAAAATTAAATACAAGAAATCCTAATAGCGAACCGATGAGGACACTACAAATCATGATAATAAATATATTTCCTTGCAAGATTGCGATAAATGCGATTGTCACTAACGCAATCATAGAGACACCGGCAGCCAAACCGTCTAAACCATCAATTAAATTAATCGCATTCGTTATTGCTACAATCCAAAATATCGTAATTGGAATACTAAATAAACCGAAATGAATTGTCGGTCCAATCGGAATTGATATGAAATCAATCGTCACACCATAATAAACGACAATGGTCGCAGCAAAAATTTGCCCAATCAATTTTAATATTGGCTTTAAATCGTATAAATCATCAATAAGACCAACGAAATAAATGACGATAGCACCCAGTAATAGCGGTTTGATTTCACGTTCAATAGGAGCACCGAGCCAAATTCCTATGAAAAAAGATAGCAATATCGCTGAACCACCTAACATTGAAATAGGTTTCGTATGTATTTTCCTAAAGTTAGGACGATCAACGATATCTAATTTTTTGGAAACTGCTATTACTATAGGTGTTAAGATTAAGCTGACAATCATTGAAAATACTATCAACGTTAGAGTATACATCCGTTCACCTACAAATTTCAAAATAATATATCTGTTACATTTTAATTTTAAATTTAAAAACAACTGTTTCAGTCAAACAATCTGATTATATAGTAACACGAAATGACATGTAAGGCATCACTGTTCAATATAATCTTAAAAATACATGATGCTAAAAGTAATGTAGCGCTGTCAAATAGTTATTTTCATTCTAACAAATTTAAGTATTATGTATGAATAATTTCATATATATAATTTTATATAAAAAGACTTCTCTTCATAACCTCTATGTTCTATATAACAACCAATAATTGATATCATTACACCGTTTAAAACGTGTGCTTTCTCTCACATAGCATTGGAGCATAAATTATCATCACATAATAAAAAAAACGGTACATTACACGTACTTTTAAACTAACATATTTTGAAACGACCCACTATGGGCACATGAGATTTTCTAGATGTTCATACATAATTGTATTCATTGTCACTTAAATCTATTCTAAATCATAAATATAATACACAGTTAATTAAATATTTTCTATAATTAAGTTCTTTTTTAACGCTTTTTGTTTTATGATAAAGCCTTTGATATAGATAAACACACGTTATACAAGCCCTTTGACATATACTTCACCGAACCCCAAAAGAAATATTTTTTTATTTTTCCAATTATTTTTTTGCATTTTTCTAAAATTTTTGTATAATAGATTTATATTAATGAAAGGAGTTTTTATATGAACAAAAAATTATGTAGTTTTGTGTTGCTCAGTTTAGTCTTTTCTCTAAGCACTACTTCTGTCGCTAATGCCGAGGTGAATTCACAAATTAATACAGCTGACAAACAGCATGTACAAGTCAATGTTGCTGATAAAGGCGTTCCTGTTGCCGTTCAAAACTTGGCTCAAAAAGAGTACCTTTCTTACGTCACTTCTTTAGACAAATTATATAACAAAGAAAAATCATCCTACACATTAGGTGAACCTTTCAAAATCTATAAGTTTAATAAAAAAAGTGATGGTAACTATTACTTCCCTGTATTAGATGAGAAAGGTAACGTCTCTTACATTGTTACAATATCTCCTAAAACCGCTAAAAATCCTGATTTAAAATCGAATTATACGATTAACGTCTCTCCATTTTTATCAAAAGCTTTAAATCAATACAAAAATCAAGACATTACAATTTTAACCAATTCTAAAGGTTATTATGTGCTCACTCGAAATCATAAAGCTAAACAAGTTTTAAAAACCCCACGTTTAAGTAAAGATAATTTAAAAGAATCAGATGATACATCGAAAGTGACAGATATTACTGAATTCAAACATAAAGCCTCTGTTACAAAACCTACACGTCAATATCAAAAAAATACTGCGACATATAATAATATGTACGTAAATAAACTTAAAAACTTCAAAATCCGTGAACAACAAGGTAATAATGGTTGGTGTGCGGGTTATACAATGGCTGCATTATTAAATGCCACTTACAATACTGATAAGTATTATGCTGAAGGTGTAATGAGGTATCTTCACCCAGATTTAACTGGCGAAGATTTTCAATTTACTGGTTTAACCTCTGATGAAATGATTAAATTTGGAAGAGATCAAGGTAGAGACCCAAAATTATTAAACAGAATGACTTCATATGATGAAGTAAATGATCTCACTAATCAAAATAAAGGGATTGCCATTTTAGGAAAACAAATTGAATCCACTAATGGTCTTCATGCTGGTCATGCAATGGCTGTAGTTGGAAATGCAAAATTGGAAAACGGTAAAGAAGTCATTATCGTTTGGAATCCATGGGATAGAGATTTTATGACACAAGATGCACAAAGTAGAGTTATTCCAGTATCTAATGGTGATCATTATCACTGGTATTCTTCTATCTACGGATATTAATAGCGATTAAATTAGAAAGGATTTTATAGTATGACACATTTTGACGTATTTAGTATAGATAAACAATGTTCTATCGAGGAAACGCAAGATCTTCTTCATTTACTTAAGGGAGAGTGGTACCCTGAAGGTATAGATACGAAACCTTTGAAGTTTAAACTGGACTCACCTGATGCTTCTCATTTTATATGTGAACGCGTCAATAAAACACGCCATGATATTTTACTGTATCATAAAAAGAACAGCTCAATTATTATAGAAATACACATCGCTCATCCAACTGAAATTATACTAAATATTAAAAATGTAAATGCTTTAGGAACCTCACCTAAAATGACTTTTATCAAGAAGTAACACCCTGTGTTTTTAAATAAGCAACTCTCCTTCGCTCATAAATTTCATAAATATATTTTGCCCTTTTTATAAAGAGAGGTGGCGGCGTCATCGGTTAAATTTATTTTCTCCGCCCACCTCAAATCATTGATTGTAGATGCAAACTATTGAAAGCCTTCAAAATTCTCACTTGAATTTCGAAGGCTTTCTTCACTGTGACTCCCCGCAATATACGTTTAAATACATACTTGAAGGTGAACTTTTTATATTATGAATAAAATCAATCTGAGATTTACAATTACTTAACAATATCACCATTTATTTAATGACAAAATGTAACTTTTCACTTACAATAACATAGGGTTAAGTAAAGGAGTCATAACTATGATTGAAGCCATTATTTATAATATATCAGTATCCATTGCTGGTATCTATCTATTTCACCGTCTTCAATATGCAGAATCTCACGATTTTAGGTTCTCAAAAAGTTATATTACTGTATTGATGACGATTGTTGGATTATTACTGGCACTTTATCCAGTTCCTATTGAAACATATCACATTCAACTTTCATTTGTTCCTTTATTATTTTTAGGCCGTTATACGAATGCGTTCTATACATTTATATCGGCATTACTGATTGCAACAGTGAGCTACTTTGTCCTAGCGACACCATTAATATTTGCAATTACACTTTTAATGATAGCAATCGTAGTGAGTACTATTGGACCATTTATAAGACAAAATCATATTATTGCCATTCAAATTTTAAATATTATTACAATCGTACTACTATGTATCATCGCCATATTTGTACCGAGTTTCGATATCATTGAAGTCTTATATTTACTCCCATTATCCATCATTGCGACATTAATCACTGCACTTTTTTATGTTGATTTACATCGGTTCTTTACTCTCATTGATCGTTACGATAACGAAAGTAAAATTGATTATTTAACCGGCTTAGGAAATGTAAAAGAGTTTGATCGTCATCTTAATGCACTCACGCAACGTGCTGAAGCTAAAAAACAAAGTCTCGCATTAATATTAATTGATATCGATGGGTTCAAAGATGTAAATGATGCGCATTCACATGAGGCTGGTGATGCTATTTTAAAACAGATTTCACACTTACTTCAAAATTATGTGCCACCAAAACATAAAATCTTTAGAAACGGTGGCGAAGAGTTTTCTATTGTTATTAAAAATTATTCATTAGATGAATGTGTGAAATTAGCCGAAAGTATCCGTAAAGGGGTAGAAAAATCTAATTTTCATTTACCTAATAAATCGGTTATTAAGTTATCAGTTTCTATTGGTGTAGGCTATTTAACAAATGAAGATTACAAATCACAACGTAAGGTCTTTAAAGATGCAGACGATATGTTGCATATCGCTAAAAATGAAGGTCGTAATAAAGTGATGTTTAATCCAATTATTAAACTCAAATAACAAACCATCTAAGATAGTTGTCAACTCCCGAAGTCATTGCATGTAACAGAACGATTTCGGGAGTTACACTTATATATCTTTAGATGGTTTCATTTATGTTGCTGTATAGGTGACAATAACAAAATGAATAACCTCACCGACTAGCACGTCACGAAATATGAGATAATGGGATAAGAATCCTGATGTTATTTATTCAATAAACATGTTAAGTGATTGAAACATGCCAACATTATATCAAATGATGGTCCAAACTATTCTGTTTTTGAAATCACACACATGATAAATTATCAACGTTTTCTACCTCAGTCTCTTGCAACATCACCCTATCACATGTAGACTGACAATTGATTTAAAAGATAAGGAGGAGAAGCACATGGCAGATTCCTTAACAATTATCGATGAAAATAAAGTCATTGATGTTGTGCTATTAGCTGGAAAAGTTTTATTAGAAAGTGGTGCCGAAACATACCGTGTTGAAGATACCATGGGGCGAATTGCGGCGAGTTTTGGTCTCGAAGATACGTACGCATTTGTCACATCAACAGCAATCATGTTTTCATTAAACGACCGTACGAATACGCGTTTAGTACGTGTACGCGAAAGAACAACAGATCTTGAAAAGATTGCGATTGCCAATAATGTTTCTCGAAAAATTTCGCAAAATCAACTGACTTTAGATCAAGCAAAATCCGAGTTAATCCATCTTGAGCATGCGTCACTACAATATTCGTTTATTCTAAAATTTATTTCAGCTGCCATTGCTTCTGGGTTCTTTCTATTTATGTTTGGTGGCGTCGCGCATGATTTTATTTATGCTGTTATGGCTGGTGCCGGTGCATTTTTAACATTTGACCTCGTTCAACGCTATATTCAAATTAAATTTTTCTCTGAATTTATAAGTTCCATGGTTGTTATTACTATTGCTGCCTCTTTTACAAAGTTAGGAATGACGGTCAACCAAGATATCATAACGATTGCTGGGGTTATGCCCTTAGTTCCTGGTATTTTAATTACCAACGCTATACGTGATTTAATGGCTGGAGAACTCCTTGCAGGTATGTCACGCGGTGTTGAAGCTGCGCTTACTGCATTTGCTATTGGGGCTGGCGTAGCAGTCGTATTAATTATATTTTAGGAAGGTGTGTAGAAAATGACGTATATGTTTTATTATATTGCTCAATTTTTAATCAGTTTTATTTCCACAATGTTATTTTCAATAATCTTTAACGCACCTAAAAAATTACTTGTTGCTGTAGGTTTTGTTGGCGCAATGGGATGGATCATTTATAAATTCACGATTGATTTAAATTATGGAGCTGTTCCGGCCGCCTTTTTAGGCAGCTTTATTTTAGGTGTAATGAGTCACGTTATGAGCCGGCGTTACAAACGTCCTGTTATTATCTTTATCGTCCCTGGTATTATTCCACTTGTACCCGGTGGCGCCGCTTATGAAGCGACACGGTTACTTGTTTCAAATGAATATACCAAAGCTGTGAACCAATTTTTAGAAGTTACTTTAACTTCTGGCGCGATTGCATTCGGGATATTATGTGCTGAAATCTTTTATTACATTTATACGCGAATGAAACACCACTATGCTAAACTAAAAGGTAAGTCTTACAAAAGAGGCTATCATATGAATAATCGTATATAAGGGAGTGTTAACATGAAAGCAAACATCATCGAAAGATTAGAACGTTATGTCAAAATTAATACACAATCCGACCCCAACAGCGAATCGACACCATCTTCTAGCGTACAGTGGGATTTACTACGTTTATTAGAAGATGAACTTAAATCAATGGGTTTGAAAACGGAATTAGATGGCCATGGGTATTTATTTGCCACGCTTGAAAGTAACACGCAAAAAACCGTTCCTACAGTTGGATTTTTAGCACATGTAGACACATCCCCTGACTTTAATGCTAAAGACGTATCACCTCAAATTGTCGAAAACTATGACGGCGGTATCATTCATTTAGGCGATTCTGGCAAAACTATAGATCCTCAAGTTTTTCCTGATATGCATCAAGTCAAAGGCCATACATTAATGACTACCGATGGTACAACTCTCCTCGGTGCGGATGATAAAGCCGGCATTGTAGAAATCATGGAGGCACTGCAATTTTTAATCGATCACCCAGAAATTAAACACGGACGCATACGCATTGGATTTACTCCTGACGAGGAAATTGGACGCGGGCCACATCAATTCGATGTCGAACGATTTAATGCTGATTTTGCTTATACGATGGATGGCAGTCAGTTAGGCGAATTGCAATTTGAAAGCTTTAACGCTGCTGAAGCGCACATCTTCTTTGAAGGAGTCAATGTGCACCCAGGTTCTGCTAAAGATAAAATGGTGAATGCCCTATCGCTCGCAACGTCATTTCACTCACAATTGCCTAAAAAAGAAGTTCCTGAACATACTGAAGGTTATGAAGGCTTTTACCATTTAACAGAAATGAATGGCACTGTTGAAAAAGCATCGTTACACTATATCATACGTGATCATGACTATGAAACATTTGAAAAACGCAAACAAAAATTGATTCAACTTCAAAAAGACATTAACACGCAATACTACTACGATCCTGTTCGTATTGTGATTAATGACCAATATCGCAATATGGCTGAAAAAATCACGCCACATCCGCAAATTATTGAAATACCAAAACGTGTTTATAAAGCGTTGGACATTACACCAAATACTGCACCAATACGCGGTGGGACGGACGGCTCTCAATTGTCATTTATGGGCCTCCCTACACCGAATTTATTTACAGGTTGTGATCATTTTCATGGTCCATATGAATACGCATCAATTGATGTGATGGCACAAGCTATCAAAGTCATTGTAGGTATTGTTCAAGAAATTGAAAAAGAAGCATAAATAAAACCGGCGAAATTAGGAAAGTCATCATTCCTAACTTCGTCGGTTTCTTTATAAAGATGCTTTTAATAAATTGATAGATTGAATTACATGTGTACGGAGTTGCACTCCTAATTTAAAATCTGGATAAAGCGGTGGCATTTCATCAAATAAATTGAACATTGCAGTTATACCTTGTTTTTCATAACGTTCAAATTTCTCAGAAGTACCGCATATGGCTACAGCAACTTTATCATATTGATGGGCTAATTCAGCAATACGTAATGATGACGTATCAATAACCAAATCACGTTCATTGATGCCTTCACCAAAGATGATAAGGTCAGCTTGTTTGACTAAAGATTCGAGACCAGTAATTTGATCTACCAGTTCGTGACTTGTCATTAATTCAGCATTAAACATTGCTTTAAATACAGCAGCAATACCCCCACCAGCGCCACCACGCTCAATGTGACCCAATGATAGTTGTAACTCGTGTTTTAAAATCTCACTGAAATACCAAATTAAATTGTCGATTTCAACCGCTTCATCACGCGATAAGTGTAATGCTTGGTAACTTTGTAAAATGGCACTATGCTTACCGTACATTTTACTATCAAAATCAATCAGAATTTGAAAGTGCGTTTGATTCAATCTTTCATCTAGTCCACGCGTATCTATACGACGGATATGCTTCAGTTGATTTAATCCTTTTCGCATATCTACAATCTCGCCATCATCGTTATAAAATACTGCACCTAACGCTTGTAACAATCCTGCACCGCCGTCAAATGTGTCAGTTCCTCCAACAGATATCGCTATTGTTTTCGCATTTTTACTTAAAGCATGATGAATGACTTCACCAAGGCCGTAACTTGTATGATTCAAATAATTAGATGTTCCCTTTAAAAATTGTTCAGCTTGAATCACGGTCAAACCATCTTCTGTTTGACCGTAACGCACTTCTATATCATTCATTTCTGCATCATGCGCCTGAATACGATATTGTGTTCCTGATTTCCACATAAATACAGAATTTAATAATTCGTGTCGACCATTAAATAATGGTACTTGCACGATGTCTGCATCTTTAATTTGACTCGCAACCGCTTCTTCAACATACCGGTTGGCGTCATAACTTGAAAGGATGCCATTAAATTCGTCCATCGCTACGAGTACTCTCATATTTGTCACCTCTTGACATGTTTAATTATTATCCATTATAGCCTTGCTTGATATTTAAATACAAATGAACAGAACGCTAATAGGTCATGACATTTAACCTAAAAGCGTTCTTAATCACTTTACTCAGCTTTAGCTAATGTTGCGACAGTAATTTGATCATGATTGCCATGCCAAGTCGCTGTACCATTCACAAAATAGAATGCTTGGGGTGACTCATGTTTAACCCCTGTTTTCTCTTCAATATAATTGGATAATTCGCGTTCTTCTTGAACGATGAGATAATACCCATCCATATCCCTTTCATAAAGGAATTTATTAAATTGATCCATTGCACGTTCTGATATCGGGCACGTATTACTATGTTTTAATACAAAGATATATGGATTCTGTTGGATGACTTGTTCAAACTGATCAATAGACGTCAGCTTCGTCGCCATACTTTTCACCTCTAAGTTATTTTCTTGTTTATTATTTTATTCGTACATCTTGTGTATTTTCTCAATGGTATTCATTATACACATAATCTAAGTTATTGTTAACCTTATTTTAAAAAACGATATTCCCAGTTAAGGAAATGTTATTGCAATTTACTTTCAATTTCATCATTTTTTTCATTATATTTCGCTTCATAAGCCTCTAATTCTTCAGGCGTTTTAACAATCTGTTTAATATTTATTTTAGATAAACGGTGACTATAAGTCGCACTTTGGGCACGTTCTTTATAAAAATCTTCTAAAGCATAATTCATTTGAATCGCATTTTGGCGTGCTTTATTTACGTTTGCATCGTTAATGCGCAGTTGATTTAATGTTTTTACATTTTGTTCAATAACTGGCACTACTTCTGATTTAATACTTTCAGATTGTTGACGCCCATCTTTTTCTTCAAGCACATTCGTGGCCACTCTCTTAATATGCGCATTTTGATTAATGAGCGTTTCTTCAAGTTGCTCACTTTCATTATTGCCATTTTGTGTCGCTTTAGATGCCATTAAATTGCGCTCTACCTTTGAACGTAATGCGTCAAATTTTTGAGTATGCGCTACAATATTTTCGTTTGATTCAATTGTTTGTAAATACAATGAAAGGAACGCTTCTATTCGTTTAAGTGCATGTTCTTTTTTCTTCACTGCTTCCATATAGGTTGTTTTTAGAGTATCTAACTCATGATTGTTTGCGGGTAATTGATTTGCCGCTTTTTTGTAGACATTAAATTTTGGCTCTAACGTATGTTGCATCGTTTCGTTTTTCTTTTCAAACAATGCTTTATTATCCTCTATAGCATCATTACGATTTATTGATTTAAGTTGTTCTAAATGAGCTGCCTCAAGTTCATTATAATAAGCTTTTTCTTTTTGTTCGACTATTTTCATTTTATGGTCAAAAGTTGCTTTTTCTTGCGCATTATGATGACCACAACCTACAAGTGCCAATAGCATTAAAATTACAAGTAAACATAAGAAAATATGCTTCATAGCATCCCTCCTTATAGATTTTTCTCCAATCATATTCAACTTAAAAATGATGTATGGTATAGTAGTTCAGAATTTATGAATAATAAAAGGAGTATACGATGTATCACCACGTTCAACCATTTATCTCAAAATCATCTCAAATGAACTATAACGAACAGTATCAAGCATACCGTGAAATATTATTTAACCTTTTAGACTCACCTATTAAAAGTACCCAACATATAGGTGGAACAAAACATTTTAACTACCCTACTGAACCAATCCTTGATATTTTGGTCGGTGTTGATAATTTACATGATATTACCTCTTTAGATGAAAAGCGTTTGAATTACGCTGGATTTTATCGTATACATCAGCCAATGTATAAAAAAGTACTAATGGCAAAGTTCAATAATTTAACTGAATTAAAACAAACCGTACGATTACACATTATTCAACGCAACACTGAAACATATCATCAGTATGAAGCACTAGATGCATTACTCACTTCAAATCCAATGGCAATAGCACAATTTAAAGCATTTAAGACAGACATTTCATCAACATTATCTATTCGAGAATATGAAAATCTTAAGAATGAACATTTCAAAAATTTGTTACACCTCAACCAATCAAATTAACGTTACGAGATGACTTTGGAGGCTCAAAAGCGTTAAAATAAAAGTAATGAAATCAAAGAAAGGATGTTATTTTTGGATAACGCTAACATCTTACAACAATTAAAAGAAATCATCCCAGAACATATCATCAAAGTAAACGAACCACTAAAACGCTACACATATACGAAAACTGGAGGTAACGCGGATTTTTATATCACGCCTCATAAATATGAAGAGGTTCAAGCTGTTGTTAAATATGCTTACAATGCTGGCATTCCTTTAACTTATTTAGGCAATGGTTCAAATATTATCATTCGTGATGGTGGTATTAGAGGCATTGTCCTTAGCCTTTTAGAACTCAATTATATCGATGCTTCGGATACAACGATAATCGCTGGCAGTGGTGCAGCTATTATTGATGTTTCACGAAAAGCGAGAGATTTATCTTTAACAGGTCTTGAGTTTGCATGTGGCATTCCCGGTTCAGTAGGTGGTGCTGTTTATATGAATGCAGGGGCATATGGCGGAGAAATTAAAGATGTCATTGATTATGCGCGTGTTATTAATGAAAAAGGTGAAATGATTCAACTTACGCATAATGAATTAGAGCTTGATTATCGTAATAGCATTATTCAACAAGAACATTATGTCGTATTAGAGGCCGCTTTTACTTTAGCACCTGGGAAACAAGCTGACATTCAAAGTGTGATGGATGATTTAACTGAGCGTCGTGAATCTAAACAACCATTAGAGTATCCTTCTTGTGGCAGTGTATTCCGTCGACCACCAGGCTACTTTGCTGGAAAACTCATCCAAGATGCGCATCTTCAAGGTCACCGCATCGGTGGTGTAGAAGTGTCAACGAAACACGCTGGATTTATGGTAAATGTTGATCATGGTACGGCAACAGACTATGAAGACTTAATTCATTATGTACAAAAAGTCGTAAAATCTAAATTTGATGTTACATTAGAACGCGAAGTGCGTATTATTGGCGAAAAAATAGACGAACGTCAGTAAAGGAGTAGAAATGATGCCTACTGTTTATGGTCAAGTCATTGATGATGAAACACGTTGTGTCCATTATTCAACTATACTAGATGTTATTGCGATTAAGTTTAAATGTTGTAATAAATATTACCCGTGTTACAAATGTCATAACGAAGCGGAATCTCACCGACCTAAACGGTGGAAAGAACATGAATTTAATGAAAAGGCAATTTTATGTGGTGTTTGTAAGCATGAAATGACGATTAATGAGTATATGCTTATAGAAGCATGCCCTCGGTGTAATGCACATTTCAACAGTCGTTGTAAGCTACATTACCATTTATATTTCGAAATATAAAAAAGCATATTGTGGCTAAGATTTGAATATACTTAGCCACAATATGCTTTTTTTGTTTTATTTATCATCAAATATAAAATCTTCGTCTTTAAGTCCTTCAACATTTAAAGCAAGGACATATCCGTCCCCTTTTACTGAGAAGAAGTCATGATTTTTCGTAGATGTATCTAACGCATTTTCAATAATCGGATTGAATTCGCGTTCCTCAAAATAAGGTTCAAATCCAAGGTTTGATAATGCTTTGTTACCGTTATAGCGTACGTAGTTCAATACGTCTTCTTCAAGACCTAAAGGCGCATATAATTCACGTGTATATGACGCTTCATTTTGGTAAAGCTCTTCAAGCAATTTATACATTTCCTGATCTGCTTTTAATTTTTCACTTTCAGATAATTCATTACGTAAATGTTGTGCATCAAGACCAGTGAAAACACCATGAATCGATTCATCAAGTAAAATTTTACGAATGATTTCTCCTGACGTTGTCATACGACCTTGTCCTGCAAGATAGAGTGGATAATAAAACCCAGAGTAAAATAGGAATGTTTCTAAAAATACACTCGCTACTCTTGCCATATATTGATCATAAATTGAGGCTTCTTCTCCCCAGAGTTTATGATACGTACCAACAATTTTTTCAGATTTAAATTTTAAGTGCGGTTCTTGTAACACCCATTCATCTAATAAATAGTTCGTTTCTTTAGATGGCAGCAGCGTAGTAAAAATATGCGAATAACTTTTCGCATGGATTTGTTCCATCATACCCATAAATGCATACACTGCTTTTTTACGTAAGTCTTTCGTATGCAACATGATGAGTGGCATGCCATCATCTGCTTGATGTGTGTCTAATCCTGTTAAACCCGCAAGCGCTTTTTTAAAGGCATTTTGTTCATCGTCTGTTAATGTTTTCCAACTTGCAATATCTTTTGAAACTTTAAATTCTGTTTCTACCCACATTTGTGCAATATTTTGGCGCCAAAACATATTTGTCATATCTTCTTGAGTATTCCAATTTACAGCTATCATCGCAATTTAGATCTCCTATTCTTATCTTATTATGATGAATGAGAGATAATATTCATACATGCTACATGTATCTTTAATATTACCTCTCTTCAAATGAGTCTGATATTCCCTTCATACCAATCAACTCATACCTGGATATTACGTGTAAGGTTTGTACACATTGATTCTCCATAACGTAAATGCGTCCCCCATACATTTAGAAACCCATTGAAATTAAACTGAACAACTCGTACATTCTTCAACACTTAATAATTTGTTACGTGTGTAGTATAACGATTTCAATCCTTTATAATGTGCATAGACATAGAGACGTGATAATTCACGTGTCGAAATTTCAGAGTTAACATAAAGAATTGTCGAGATACCTTGGTCTATATGTGTTTGGATAGTTGCAATAAGGTCAATCAGTTTCATTTGATCCGTATTGAATGCTGATTTGTAATACCACATTGTTTGTGGAGATAAAAATGGCATAGGATAAAATGTTTCTGCATTACCATACGTACGACGTTCAATTTGATCCACGATTGGCATGACTGAACTTGTCGCATTTTGTACGTACGAAATACTTTGTGTTGGCGCAATCGCTAGACGATAAGCATGATATAAACCGTATTGTTGTACCTCATGTTGTAACGCTTTCCAATCTTCTTTAGTCGGAATCGTGTGATGTGCAAATAATGCTTTTACTTTATCATACTTTGGTAAAAAGTCTTGCGTCGTATATTTTTCAAAATAACGCCCATTTGCATAATCCGATTTATCGAAATCTGCAAACTTTTCGCCACGTTCTTTAGCAATTTCCATTGAACGTTCTAATGAATAGAAATTCATCATCATAAAAAAAACATTTGCGAAATCTTTTGCTTCTTCAGATTCGTAATTAATTTGATTTTTAGCTAAAAACCCGTGTAAGTTCATGACACCTAAACCTACAGAGTGTAATTCACGGTTTGCTTTTTTGACACCAGGGGCATTTTGGATATTGGCTTCGTCACTGACGAATGTGAGCGCGTCCATCCCTGTATGAACAGAATCTCTAAAACGATTGGATTCCATTACATTCACAATATTTAAAGAACCTAAATTACATGAAATATCACGTTTAATTTCATCTTCAACACCGTAGTCATTAATAATTGACGTTTCTTGAAGTTGGAAGATTTCTGTACACAAATTACTCATTTTAATTTGGCCAATATTGGCATTTGGATGTACTTTATTGGCGTTGTCTTTAAACATTAAATAAGGATATCCAGATTGTAACTGCGTTTGCGCAATCATATTTAACATTTCACGCGCATCTTTAGACTTTTTCATGATGTTTGGATTTTCAACCAGACGATCGTAATATTCATCAATATCAATATCATCTAATGTCACACCATATTCTGCCTCAACAGTATGCGGTGCAAACATGAAGAAATCTTTGCCTTCCTTCGCGAGTTCAAAAAACTTAGAAGGCACAATTAAACCTGTAGAAATTGTAGATAATCGTAAGTCTTCGTCCGCATTTACTTTTTTAGTATCTAAAAATTCCTCGACATCATAATGGAAAATATTTAAATATACAGCACCCGCACCTGGTCGTTGGCCAAGTTGATCCGCATAACTAAATCCGCCCTCAAGTGCTTTTGCAACAGGTAGCACACCTTTAGCCACACCTTTAATGCCTTTAATTGCTTCACCACGTGCACGTAGTTTAGAAAGGTTAATGGCTACACCGCCACCAATTTTACTAAGTTGTTTGGCTGTTGAATCTATAAAGTTAATTGAATTTAAGCTATCGTCCACTTCTAATAAAAAACAAGACACAAGCTCTCCACGACGCGCACGACCCGCATTTAAAAAGGTCGGTGTCGCTGGTTGATAGCGTTGTTCAATCATGGCACGTACAAATTGCTTTGCCAATTCAACTTGTCCATTTGCTAAATAAAGTGACACTATCACAACATGTTGATGATAATTTTCAAGATATTTGGCTTTATCATTTGTTTTTAACGCATAGTCTTTAAAAAATTTACTTGCTGACATATAACTTGCAAAATGGAATGGAATAGCATTAGCAAAGGTGATAATTTCATTTAATTTTTCTTCGCTGTAATCTTTAAATACATTATAGTAGAAGTTTTGATCAACTAAAAAATGTAAACGTTCTATTTCACTATCGAATTTTACTGTTTTATCGTCAATTTCTTCTAAGTAAACTTCAAGCGCTTGTTGATCTTTTTCTAGATCAAAAAAGCCTGTTTCATTACGCTTAGTGACTTGGTTATTCAATTCGATATGATTATACTGCTTTTGTTCCATTGTCTTCATAAAAATTAACCACCTTCTCCTTAAATTCCTTCGTATCTTGTATACTTCCATGCAATTCAAATTTCATTAACAATGGGACATTATATTCATCTGCAATCGCAATGCCCGCTTTTGCAAAATTTTGTCCCCAATTTCGATTACCGCTAGCGGCTACACCTCTTAAATTGTCATGGTTTACATTTAAAAATTGTTTTACTGGCTGAGGTACCTCACCAAAGCCAATAGTCCCTGTTACAATAATAAATGGGTCCTCAATACGCTCTGAGGCACAGTTTTCAGTCAACTCCATTGTGTCGGTAAGCTCTGTTCGTTTAATAAAACGTTTAACATTTCCTGTAAAAGAATAAAATACCACTTTCATACTCAAGGACTTCCTTTCTTGTGCGCTATTAAACGTGCTTTGACTCAACATGTTGCTTATCTATTTAATCTGGTTACTTATCATTTGTGTATGACGTATGGCGCATTATGTTTTATTGGTAAAATAAAAAAGAGTTAAATAACAGAAGATAGCAATCTCTTAATAAAATGACATAGACGCGAACATATATTTCGGTTGTTTTAATCATTTAAATGAGGGTGTGATAAAAGCGTTCCCCTTTTCTTTTAGTGTTAACCGACTGATTAAACGTAACTACAAGATGTTGTAAATGAGAGGGTTTTCATCCTCATCCAAAAGTGTAATCTTGCTTACTACTTGTAGTTTCGTATTATGTATTACCCCTTTAAAACACTATATATTGTGTTTAACGTTCTAAGTTCATACTATATTATGTGTTTCATTGTACATCAGTCGCCATAGTTTTTAAAGCAGAAAAAAATTTTTTTGACACCGATTGTCACCAAATGCGGTCATATCAACAAATGAAAATTCATGAAAATTGAAAGCCTAATTTTTATCAATTTATCTATCTAATATGGCTTGACTTTCGATGCAGAAAGTAGTATTATACCGAACATTTGTTCGTTTTTAGTGTAACGTTATTATGAAATTTTTGCAACTTCTTATGCATAAAAGATGAAACTATGCTACTATAAACACATTGATTTTAAAAATAAGAGGCGATATTATGAATTCAAAAATGAAAGGCATCATCGCTATCTTGATATCTGCTATTGGATTTAGTTTTATGGCAGTTTTTTTTCGTCTTGCTGGTGATTTACCAGTCTTTCAAAAATCATTAGCACGTAATTTAGTCGCGATGTTGATACCCTTATTTTTTATTATAAAATATCAGCAACCCATGTTTGGTAAGCTAAGTAGCCAACCCCTTTTGATCACACGCTCAATACTTGGATTAACGGGTGTACTTCTTAATATTTATGCCATCGATCATATGGTTTTAAGTGATGCTGACATTTTAATGAAACTTAACCCCTTTTGGACGATTCTATTAAGTCTTATCTTCTTAAAAGAATACATTCAAAAATATCAAATTACAGCAATGATGATTGCCATTATTGGTATGTTGTTTGTAGTCAAACCTGAATTTTCATCAGATATCATACCTGCCTTAATGGGCTTATTATCTGGTATTTTTGCAGCAGCAGCCTATACAGCAGTGCGTGCATTGAGTACGAGAGAGGCACCTTATACGATTGTTTTTTATTTCTCACTATTTTCAGTCGTTGCACTTTTTCCGTTCGTCATATTTACGTATCAACCTATGACAACAATACAAATCATTTATCTTGTTTTAGCCGGACTATCCGCAGCTGTGGGTCAAATCGGAATTACTGTTGCCTATAGTTATGCACCTGCAAAAGACATATCTATTTTCACTTACGCATCTATTATCTTTACTGCATGTATAGGTTTTATTTTATTTGGCGAATCCCCCGATTTTATCGCTGTCATCGGTTACGTCATTATTTTAAGCGCAAGTTACTTTATGTTTGAAAAAGCAAGACAAGAAACACGTGCTCAACAATCTCATAAAAACACATCAAATTAATGGAGGTCATACTATGACAGAAGGACGTTCTAAAGACGAACTGCAAGACATCACTTTACTTGGCAATCAAAATAACAAATATGAATTTGATTACCGCCCTGATGTGCTCGAATCATTTGATAATAAACACCAAGGGCGCGACTATTTTGTGAAATTCAATTGTCCAGAATTCACATCTTTATGTCCAATTACGGGACAACCCGACTTTGCAACAATTTATATTTCATATATTCCAAATGTTAAAATGGTCGAATCTAAATCATTAAAATTATACTTATTTAGTTTTAGAAATCATGGCGATTTTCATGAAGACTGCATGAATATTATTATGAATGATTTAATTGACTTAATGGATCCTCACTACATCGAAGTTTGGGGCAAATTTACGCCACGTGGCGGTATTTCAATCGATCCTTATACAAACTATGGTCGCCCTAATTCAAAATATGAAAAAATGGCCGAACATCGTCTCATGAATCACGATATGTATCCTGAAAATATTGATAACCGATAAGCATTGATTTGTTATTAATTTTAACGATTATGCTTCAAATTGCATAAAGCGGTTTGTCTTTAACCATTGATACATTATAGCTATTTACCTTAAGCGTTCAAGCGCAATGAAATTGAACATACAACTCCGTTTGGAAACAGTGCACATTTTACATCTTAAATAGTTCGGTTTCTACCAACTGAAGACTTATATCACCTTCAAAATTCACATTATGATGAATTTTGAAGGTTTTTTGATTTTGCTTTATCAATATTATTGTGAAGTAGTATTTAATATTAAAAACATGGCATTTAGTTAGCATTTGTCACGAATTTGCCTCTGAATCATTCAAAATTTACTGAATTTTCTTGTTAAAAATTTACATTAGGTTTAAAATGGTTCTATGTTCAACATTTAGGGGGGAAATGATTAGATGAATCAACACTATAGCAAAGAAGAAATCCTTGCTAGTACGCCCCGCAAAGGGTTCTTCGGGCATCCAAAAGGGTTAAGTACACTCTTTTTCACAGAATTCTGGGAACGATTTAGTTATTATGGTATGAGAGCAATTTTAGCTTATTATATCTATTACTCCGTCTCAAATGGTGGATTTGGACTTGATCAAGGATTAGCACTACAAATTGTATCCATTTATGGTGCACTTATTTATATGAGTGGTGTTATTGGCGGTTGGATTGCCGATCGTATTACAGGTACTCGACACGCACTATTTTATGGTGGCGTTCTTATTATGGTCGGTCACATTCTTTTATCACTGCCGAACAACTTCACATTACTTCTTATTGCGTTACTATTTTTAATTATTGGTACAGGGCTATTAAAACCTAATATTTCATCAACTGTTGGGCTTCTTTATGATAAAAATGACCCACGCTTAGACGCAGCATTTACCATTTTTTACATGTCGATCAATTTAGGTGCATTAATTTCGCCATTACTTGTAGGATGGACACAAGCCAATATTGGTTTCCATTTAGGTTTTGCAATTGCCGCTGTAGGTATGTTCCTTGGATTGCTCACTTATTTAATTACGAACAAGAAAAATTTAGGTGTGGCTGGTCTCGAAGTACCAGACCCTTTATCTAAAGCAGAACGTATTAAAATTATTAAAATTGTTGCCATCGTAGTTGTAGTTCTAGCATTATTAACATTGGTGTCAGCTTATTTAAATATGATGACGTTGTCTAATTTTGCTAACTTGGTAACAATTCTTGGCGTTGTCATTCCATTATTATACTTCGGTAAAATCATTATCAGTAAGAAAACAAAAAGTTATGAGCGCAAACGCGTTTTTGCATATTTTCCATTATTCATAGCATCCGTTGCGTTCTGGATGATTCAAGAACAAGGTTCTACAGTCCTCGCACAATTCGCTGACACTAAAACACAATTGAGTTTAGCTAAAGTAACAGGTGGTCTCATTGATTTCCATATCCCGCCTGCATGGTTCCAATCATTAAATCCATTTTTTATTGTATTATTGGCGCCATTGTTTTCTATTCTTTGGGTAAAATTAGGACGCTTTAATCCTCCTACTGTACTTAAATTTGCTATTGGTGTTATTTTAGCGGGTGTCTCTTATTTAATTATGGTCGTGCCATTATCAGCGGACGCACCGTTAATAAATCCATTTTGGTTAATCGCGAGTTTCCTAATCGTAACGTTAGGTGAATTATGTATTTCTCCAATTGGATTATCTACGACAACAAAGTTGGCACCTGAAGCATTTACTGCTCAAATGATGAGTATTTGGTTCTTATCCAATGCAATGGCTCAAGGTTTAAATGCTCAGATGGTTGAAGTTTATACATCTATCGACCCTAACAAGTATTTTATGTATTCAGGTATTGTCGCTATTGTTATCGGTATATTACTTTTCCTCATCTCACCATTCATTAGAAAATTAATGCAAGGTGTAAAATAAATACGTTACATGCAAGCTATGCCCTTCAAAATAGTTATCTACGAACGTTGAGGGGCTATTTATTTGCGCTCTAGTAATGATTTTAATGATGGCGCGAAAGTGAGAGAAGCACCTTTATTCAATTTCTTAATAGCCATGTACGAGTGCTCTCATTTCAGAAGAGTCAAATCCCCTTTTTATATAGCCATCGTATGTTCCCCCACACTAAAGCAATGTTTATCCTTACGGTTGATTTTTTAACGAATTCACATAAAGAGGATTAAAAAACATTTCAATGCGGTATATATGTCAGTAAATAGGTTTAATGAAAGAAGGAAGTTGTATGGCATATCAATATAACAATGGATTATTATTTTATCATCAACATTCAGGGTTAAATAAAATTCATGAAGGGTTAGGCGAAGTCACTGTCGCATTAACACAATTATGCAAGAAGTTCTCAATTCAACTGAGTGAAAACGAAGGAGATATCGAACGTTATTGCGAACAAATTGCGCAGTCCAATAACGCTGATGACATTGATGTTCTTTTTATTTTAGGCGGTGACGGTACAGTCAATGAATTAATCAATGGTGTCTTAAAAAATGAATTAGACCTTCCTGTTGGAGTAATTCCAGGAGGGACATTTAATGATTTTGCAAAGACGTTAAACCTTTCAAACAATGCAGGTGATGCAGCACATGATCTACTTCTATCAGAACCTAAATCTTATGATGTGATGAAAGTGAATGACCAATATGCTTTAAATTTTGCGGGAATTGGACTTATGGTTCAAAATGCTGAAAATGTAGAGGGTAAGTCTAAAGATGTTTTCGGAAAACTAAGTTACATTTCCTCAACTTTTAAAACTTTAGCCAATCCAGAACATTTTAATTATGACCTTGAAATCGATGGAAAAACTTACTCCGGTGAAACCTCAATGATTCTTTTCGCCAATGGCCGTTTTATTGGTGGTGGTAAAATACCAATGACCGATTTGTCACCTTCTGATGGTCAGTTAAGTACATTTGTTTTCAATAACTATAGTATTAGTATTCTTAAAGACATGTTTAGTTTGCGAGATAGTATGACATGGAATGAGATTAGTGAGAATATTAAACACATCCCAAGTCATCATATCCATTTGTCGACTTCTCCTAAGATGCGTGTTGATGTGGATGGTGAAATTAATTTTGAAACACCTATCACCATTGAGATACACCCTCAAAAGATCAAATTGTTAACGGCGTCTGAAGCTAATCAAAATAATTAAAAAGGAATGGGGCCACTTTCACAGCCCCATTCCTTTTATTTTACTTAATAATGTTTTACCACTATGCCCCTAAAAAGTATGCTTCGACTTCTTTCCAATTATTTAGGCGTTCAAAGTCAGTATTATCACGATTATGTGGCGCTGAAAACATTAACGGTTTCCCTGTATGAATACCTAGTTGTTTTGGATTATCATCAATGAGATAATCTGTAGCCACAATATTTTTACGACCACAAAATACAAATTGTTGTGAATCTAAAAATGGAAAATGTTCTTTGAGCCATTCATATTTATCGTGGAATGAAGATGGCACATCCATAGCAGCCGTAACAATATAAATATCATAATGATTAGATAATTTACGCACAACCTCTTGTGCATCTTCTATCACTTTAAGACGTCTAAAGAAGCCATCAGAAGCGAGAATATCTCTAATTTCAGCAGCATGTTCAGGCATAATATCATAAATTTTCTTGCCTAAAATGTGTTCTACAGTCACACCTAATTGTGTTCGTCGGTTAAACTCATCTATTATTGCACCAAACGTATCTGCAAGCACTTCATCCATATCGATGCCTATCGATTGTCTCATAATTTCAAATCGCTCCTTGTTTACTTCATTAGGTCGATTATATCAAACACAAGATTGGAATTCATGTTATCAGTTTAGAATTGTGCTAACACCTCACGGATGACATCATTTTGTTCAGGAAAACCTAAAGTAATACGAACACCGTTAGGGAATAAGCGCGCGATGATACCTGCTCTTAATAAGGCTTCATTTAATTCTGAAGCTTGAGACGTTTCGACAAAAATAAAGTTAGTTTGCGATGGATAAATTTTAAGATTCGTATCAATGGCATAGCATTTTTGGCGCTCTGCATCATTGATCTCAACCGCTTTTTGTAAATGGGTTTGATCTTTAAGTGCTGCTAATGCTGCCTGTTCTGAAAGACGCGTCGTGTTAAATGGTGGGCGTAATACGTTGAGCTTAGAGGCTAATGTATCCGTCGTAATCAGATACCCGATACGCAAGGCTGCGAGTGCATATGCTTTAGAAAACGTTCGTAACATTGCGACATTCGGATAAATTTCCATTAATTCAAGTGTCCGCGGAAAATCGTCTGCAGTCACATACTCAGCATACGCTTCATCTAAAATAATGGTAACATCTGATGGTACTTTTTTAATAAAAGCCTCAATCGCATCATGTGAATGATACGTACCTGTCGGATTGTTAGGATTACAAATCCATACTACTGATGTAGATGCATCTACCGCTTCTGCAATCGCGTCTAAATCGAATTTACCATCTTTTAAAGGCACTTGAACCATATTCGCATCTTCAACTACTGCATTATGATAATATTGCCCAAATGTTGCCTCGCTTGTTACCACTTTATCCCCTGCACGTAATAATGCTCTCGAAATAATAACAATCATCTCATCAAGACCCGCGCCAAAGAGAATACGATTCGGATCGATATGATAGTGGTCTGCGATAGCTTGCTGTAATAATGGCGCATTCGGTTCTGGATATAAATATAAATCATCAACATGTGTTTGGATGGCTTCTTTTACTTTTGGAGAAGGTCCAAAGACGTTTTCATTTGACGCATGTTTATGCAAATCACCTTCAATACCATATTTCTTTTTTAGCGCCTCTGGTGATAACCCAGGTTGATATGCACGTAATTGTGCAATTTGCGATTTCATGAACGACCGCCTCCAATATTCAGAATTTTTAAAATATGTTTTCTATTATAACGATAATCGGTTAAAAACGCTATACTTTTTTAATATAAATTCAATTATTACATATTTGCTTTAAAGCGTCAAAGTATAGATGAAAAATAAAGTAACCGGTGATGAATGGTCACATAAAAAAGTCTTCAAAATGCATCTTTACATCCATTTTGAAGACTTATCAATTTAAATATGAGACAAGTTCATACGCTTAAATTTAACACTTTCGATAATGTACTATCACAATGCGCATCAATAACGCACGCGTGTGTGCTTTAGTGAACCAATCCTTCTTTTTTCAAATAATCTTTAGCCACTTTATAAGGATCTTCACCTTTTTCAGCCACACGATAGTTCATTTCTTGCATCTCTTCATCAGAGATTTTTCCTTCTAATTGATTGAGTGCTTTTTCTACATCAGGGTGCTCTTTAATAAATGCTTTTTTAAATAGTGGCGCGCCCTGATATGGTGGAAAACTTTTCTTATCGTCTTTTAAAACGACCATATCGTATTGTTTCAGTTCAGCATCTGTAGAATACGCATCAATTAAATTAATATCATCTTTCTCAATCGCTTGATATCTTAATTTCGGTTCCATCGTTTTAACGTTTTTAAATTTTAAATCATACGTTTGTTGAATCGCTTTATAACCATCGCCACGATCATTAAATTCCAAAGTAAATCCAGGTCGAATGTCATCTTCAACTTTTTTCAAGTCACCAATCGTTTTCAAATGATGTTTTTCAGCAAAGTCTCGTTTCACTGCTAATGCATAGGTGTTATTATATTTCATTGGTTTGAGCATTTCCATATCATATTGACGTGCTAAACTATCATTCGCTTGTTGATAAACTGTTTTTTCCATTTTAGATTTAGGAGATTCTTTTGTAAGTTCTCCTAACACTGTTCCCGTAAATTCTAAATAACCATCAATTTCATCTGCTTTTAAAGCATTAAAAAGAAAAGTCGTTTTACCCATACCGTCTTGAACATTTACTTTATATTTCGTATCTTGTTCAACTAAAATCTTATACATGTTCGTGATGATTGACGGTTCAGTTCCTAATTTACCTGCCAACGTAACTTTTTCTTCTTTTTGTGAAAATAGAGGTGCAATCGTGACAAAGAACATCACTAGTAAAATGGCACCTAAAGTGATTAACATTTTGCGGTAAGACATACGTCCTAAAATGCGTAATACAATATCAAACAAAATAGCAAGCAATGCCGCTGGTATCGCACCGATGAGAATGAGTGATGCATTGTTACGGTCAATACCTAATAAAATAAGGTCCCCTAATCCACCAGCACCAATTAACGCTGCGAGCGTTGCTGTACCAATAATGAGCACCATGGCTGTTCTGATTCCCGCCATAATCACTGGCATTGCTAACGGTAATTCTACCTTTGTCAGACGTCTTATCGGTTTCATACCAATCCCTTTAGCAGCCTCGATAAGTGAGGGATCAACCCCCGTCACGCCAGTATAGGTATTTCTTAAAATTGGTAATAAAGCATAGACGACTAAAGCAATGATCGCTGGTACTGTCCCAATACCAAAGAGTGGAATCATTAGTCCTAGTAACGCTAATGAAGGAATCGTTTGTAAAACCGCGGCAATATTGATGATCACTTCAGCAACATTTTTTTGTTTGGTTAATAAAATCCCTAAAGGGACACCGATTAATACGGCAATAAGTAATGCAATAAAAGATAACTGTATGTGTTCTATAAGTGTTGAAAGTAATTGACCTTTCCGTTCGTTCAACGTAGTTAAAAATTCTGTCACCTTCTATCACCTGCCCGATGTGTAGATAAGAACTTGAAAATATCTTGTCTCGTCAACTTCCATAATTGTTGTGAAGAATGTACGATAACACCTTCATGTGAAGCAAGTTCTCCATATATGTCACTAACGTAACGCTCCCCGTCAACTTTTATCATGTCATCACTTTTGTCGATAGGCGTGCCGATTAACTCAGCTACCTTTCCAAGTGTGAAATGATTTAAAAATACTCCGGATAAATCTCCTATAAATTGTTTCACAAACGCATTCTTAGGATGTTGTATGAATTCATTAGGTGTACCAATTTGTTCGACTTTACCTTCATTTAGAAGACAAATGCGATCACCCAGTTTAAATGCTTCTTCAATATCATGAGTGACAAACACGATTGTTTTTTTAATTTGAGCTTGTAAACGTAATAAATCATCTTGCAGGTTTTCTCGAGTAATTGGGTCTAACGCACTAAATGGTTCATCCATAAGAATGACAGGTGGATCGGCCGCTAATGCTCGCACCACACCTACACGTTGACGCTGACCTCCTGATAATTCATCAGGTTTTCGATGACGATATGTATTGGGATCTAAATTGACCATTTTAAGAAGTTCGTCTACACGATGATCAATTTCATTTTGAGTCCACGACTTCATTAGAGGGACTTGTGCAATATTATCACGTATGGTCATGTGCGGGAACAACGCGATTTGCTGTAACACATACCCCATATCCCAACGCATTTCGTAAACAGAATAATCGCTTATTGGCTTATTATTAAAATATATAAAACCATCTGTTAAAGGGATGAGTCGGTTAATCATTTTCATCGTCGTGGTTTTACCAGATCCAGATGGACCGATAAGTACAAAAAACTCACCTTCTTTAATGTTAAGGTTTACTTTATTAACGACGACTTTATTACCATAACTTTTCGTAACATCCTCGAATTTAATCATTATTTAACCTCATTTTTTAATTTAATATCATTGTAAAAAGTATACCCTATCTTACTAATATTAAGCTTTTAAATTAAGTAAATTTAACGCAATATTAAGGCATGCTCACTACAAAAAAAGGCGTGCACATTTATATTGCGCATGCCTTTTCTTCTATGATTTGATACAAACTTAACATTAAATAGAAGTCTGTCCCAATTGTTTATATGCCTGTATAGCATCTAAAAATGGCGGACAATAATGCTTTAATTTATAACTTCCGACACCTTCTATTTGAATCATTTCTTGTTTAGTAGTTGGTTTACGTTTAGCGAATTCCTCTAAAGTATAGTCTGAGAAGATATTAATCGGTGGTACATCCAATTTATCACTCATTTGTTGTCTCACTTCACTTAAAGCATCAAACAAGTGACGATCGACACCTTCAATCGTGTTAATATTTACGCGTTCTTTCGATTTTGTTTTGAATGGCGTCGTTTTGATTTTGATGTTTTCATTTAATAATTGTCCAACGGATGGGTCACACATCAACTTCTCATCATATTCATTTAAATAACCTTTAAAACGCAGTTCATCAATTAAATGGTGCAATTCACCAGTTGTATAGTCTTTCATTATCCCGTACGTTGACAACGTATAAAACTGATTGTGATTTAAATAATCTGATGTTTCACCACGTAAAACTTGAATGACCGTTTGATACCCTTCTTTTTGTCCTAACCGAATGACACAACTTACAATCATTTTTGCCTCTTTAGTCATATCATATGTTTTATTCTGTGCCTCGCAATTACTGCATTTCTGACACTCTGCTAATTTTTCATTCGGTTCAAAATAATGTACCAATGTGGCTTCTAAACATTTATTTGTTTTCGTATATTGAATCATTTTGGTCAATTTGTCACCCATCTTCTCTTTATAATCATCATCTGCTGAGGATGTTGAAATAAAATACTGATGGAGCGCAATATCTCTGTCGCTAAATAGCAAAATACAATCACTTTCAAGACCGTCACGACCAGCACGTCCTGCTTCTTGGTAGTAGGATTCTAAATCACCAGGCATATTATAATGAATTACATACCGCACATTGGATTTATCAATCCCCATTCCAAACGCATTGGTTGCAACAACGACGCGCTTTTTGTCATATAAAAACGCATGTTGTGCTTCATCGCGTTGCTTTGCGGTTAAACCCGCATGGTAATAAGTTGCTGGAATATCTGCATCTCGCAACGCCTCATACATTGCTTCAACTTGTTTACGTGTCGAACAGTAAATAATGCCTGAGACTTTGGAATGTGATTGAACATAATCTAACACAAACTTTTGACGTTGGTACGTATGATCGACTTTAAATAAAAGATTAGGACGTTTAATACTCGTTTTAATGAGATGGTTCGGATGAATACCTAATCGTGACATAATGTCTTGTTGAACTTCTGTCGTCGCTGTTGCTGTTAAAGCCACAATCGCAAATTGTTGTGGCATCGCCAATACACGATGAATGACCGCCTGGTAACTTGGTCTAAAATCATGTCCCCATTTAGAGATACAATGTGCTTCATCAAAAGCAACAAGCTTAATATTTACACGACATAGCAACCTTAAAAACGTTTCATTTTCAAGGCGCTCTGGGGCAATATATAAAAATTGTAACGCACCGTTTAATAGTTGCGCTTCAATTTCTTTTTGTGCTTTTAGCGATAGACTACTATTTAAGTATGCAGCAGAAATCCCCATCGTATGTAATTGATCTACTTGATCTTTCATTAATGAGATGAGTGGGCTTATAACAAGTGTTGTTCCCCCTAGCATAAGTCCCGGCACTTGGTAACAAATGGATTTCCCACCGCCAGTTGGTAAAACACCTAACGTATGTTGCTGGTTAAGTACACGGGTAATAATCTCTTTTTGCCCTGGACGAAAACGCTTATATCCAAAATAATGTGACAGTGTTTGTTCCATTTTATCCCTCTTACTGTTCAATAATTTCCTCAAGTTCGCTCCATCTCGTGATGTCTTTATCGTATTGTGCTTCTAAACTTTCTTTTTCATCATTCAATTGCTTAATCAAGCCATAATCTGCGCTTGCTTCAATCATTTCTTGTTCTATTTCCGATAACCGTGATTCAGTTTCTTCTATACGCGTCATTAACATATCATATTCACGTTTTTCTTTATACGATAACCCCTTTTGTTTCTTTTTAGGCGCAGTAGATTTTGTTAATGCTGGTTTTGAAGATTGGAGGCTTGCTTCTAGTGATTTTTTGTAGGTCATATAATCTTCAAATTGACCTACAATAACATCAATTTTTTCATTATGAATGTACCAATAAGTATCTACGACTTTATTTAAAAAGTAGCGGTCGTGACTTACAGTTATAACCGTGCCACCGAAATGGTGAATATAATCCTCTAAAATAGTTAACGTCTCTGTATCTAAATCATTTGTGGGTTCGTCTAAAATAAGTACATTCGGTTGATGTACAAGTAATTTAAGTAAATATAAGCGCTTTTGTTCGCCACCAGAAAGTTTGTACACCTTTTTACCATGCGTAGCACTTGGAAATAAAAATTGTTCTAATAATTGAGTAACAGATACCATCGTACCATCTTTTTGACGTGCAACTTCACTTTCTTCACGTAAGAAGTCGATGACGCGTACATCACGATTTAAATGCTCATCTGTTTGCTTAAAATAGGCTACTTTGACCGTTTGCCCAACTTTTAGAACACCCTCAAAATTGTCATCCACACCTGCAATAATATTAAGTAGTGTCGTCTTACCTACACCATTGGGGCCAACGATACCAATACGCATCCCTTTTTGAATAATTGTAGAAAAAGATTTGAATAATGTTTTATCTTGAATCGCTTTACCTACTGCCTCAAGCTCAAACACTTGTTTTCCTAAGCGTGCATGTGCTAAATTCAGTTCCCCCTTTTCTTGAACTTTATGTGATTTTACTTGTTGTTCTATGCGCTCAAAGCGATCTTTACGGGCTTGTTGTTTCGTCGTTCGTGCTTTAACACCTGCGCGCATCCATTCTAACTCTTGCCTATATAACGCACGTTGTTTCACTTGTTGTTGTTGTTCAATCATTTCACGTTCAGAACGCATCGCAATATATGTCTCGTAATTACCTGGATAAGAATACAGTTGACCATTTTTTAGTTCTACGATGCGTGTCGATACTTCATTTAAAAAATAGCGATCATGTGTCACGAACATTACCGTTTTCGGATACGTTTTTACAAAATTGATAAGCCATTGAATCGATTCAAAGTCCAAATGGTTCGTTGGTTCATCGAGGAGCAATAAATCAGGCTTTTCAATCAATGTGCGTGCTAAAATAACCCGTTTTTGTTGTCCACCCGACAATGTGCTTACCTGTTGCGTTGTATCGTGAATCCCCAATTTTGATAAGATGGTTTTAATTTCAGCACTATAGTCCCAAACGCCTTTATTATCCATCTGTGCCTGTGCATCCATCATTTCATTGAACGCTTGATCTGATGGATGCGTACTATATTGTGCCACGGCTAGTTCATAACGTTTAATCGTTTGGAGTGCATCCGTTTCAGCTTGATAAACGACATCATACACAGTTGATGAAGGGTCCATATCTTCTTTTTGCGCAGCATAGCGGATTTTGTACTGTTTAGGATGTGTCGCTTGTGCTGTAAAATCATCATCAAGGCCAGCAATCACTTTAAGTAATGAACTTTTCCCTGTTCCATTTATACCCACTAACCCAATTCGCTCTTGGTTAGAAATGGATAATGCTAAGTCATCAAATATCACTTTATCTGCATAAGATTTATGTAGGTGTTCTATTTTAAACGCTTCCAACGCTAATACTTCCTTTTTCTTATAGATTTACTCTTGATTATTTGTTACGCTTAAATCAGTTCTATATATTATACACTTTTTTGATTTCAAATGATATAAGGAGCCTTTTGTAATGTTGGATTTTCTTTCGTCGTTGTCGCCCACACTTCAGGCATTATGTGCCGGAACCATCACTTGGTTACTGACAGCTGTTGGTGCGGCAACTGTTTTTAATTTTAAAAAAGTTAATGAAAAAGTTTTGAACTCTATGCAAGGATTTGCAGCTGGCATTATGATCGCTGCGAGTTTTTGGTCATTATTACAGCCTGCGATTGAGAGTAGTTCAGACAGCGCGGTACCTTGGATGCCTGCCGCAATTGGATTTTTATTAGGGGGCCTTTTCATACGTTCGCTCGATTATGTCATCCCACATATGCATCGAAATACAAATGACGAATCCCAAAAACAAGAAGGCGTTCCTACAAATTTAAATAAAAATACGTTATTGTTTTTAGCCATTACGTTGCACAATATTCCAGAAGGTTTAGCAGTAGGTGTTGCTTTCGGTGGGATTGCCACTGGCAACACACATGCCACTTTACTAGGGGCTTTAGGATTGGCAATTGGTATCGGCATTCAAAACATCCCAGAAGGTGCTGCACTTTCCTTGCCTATTCGGGCGGCAGGCAGTAGTAAATGGAAAGCGTTTAATTATGGACAAGCTTCAGCCTTAGTTGAACCCGTATTCGCTGTCATAGGTGCTGCAGCCGTAATCGTCGTAACACCCATTTTACCTTATGCCCTTGCTTTTGCCGCTGGTGCAATGATTTTTGTAGTCGTTGAAGAACTGATTCCTGATTCGCAATCAGCGAAAAATACCGATTTAGCTACATTAAGTTTAATGGGTGGCTTCACACTTATGATGATCCTCGATGTTGCTTTAGGCTAACGGTCAAATAATGAAAATGAATATAA
>NZ_JAANBJ010000023.1:0-1464 GCF_011394325.1 Staphylococcus sp. 11007852
GACCTAAAATCTAACTTTTGGGGTGTTTTATATTGGCTAAATATGATTTGGATTTTAAGCTGAAAGTAGTTAATGAATATATAGATGGTTTAGGTGGCTATAATGCAATAGGAAAACGTCATGGCATTAATCGATCTATAGTAAGAACATGGTATAGAGCATATAGTGCCTTAGGCATTAAAGGACTTGAAAGGAAAAGGAGTAAGACAAAATACAGTTTAGACGATAAGATTGTTATACTAAGATGGATGAGAGAAAATAATGCTTCATTAAGTATCACTTCTGCCAAATTCCGTATTAATAATCCATCTCTTATTGCCTCTTGGATGATTGCCTTTAATAAGTATGGCATTGATGGATTGACTGAAAAGAGGAAAGGACGTCCATCTATGAAAAAGAAAAATGATAATAAGAGTAAGAATGACTATGTAAAAAATCTCGAACATGAAAATGAACTTTTAAGAGCTGAACTTGCCTATATAAAAAAGTTGAAAGCTTCAGGGATAAATATACCGAACCGACTGCTAAAATCGAATCTAGAGTCATTAAAGAGCTCCGAAAAGAATTCAGATTAAACATTATCCTTGAAGCATTAAAGTTCCCAAAATCTACATATATGTATTGGCAAAAACAGTTTGAGAAAGAAAATAAAGATCAAGCAATGGAGAATGAAATAAAAAATATTTTTGAAGAAAATAATAAGAATTATGGATATAGAAGGATTACAGGTGAACTAAGGGAGAGAGGTCATCTGATTAACCATAAGAAAGTTCAGAGAATCATGCGTAAATTGAATATAAAATCTATCTCATTTACAAGAAAAAATAGAAGATACTCATCCTACAAAGGACATATCGGTCGTATCGCTGATAATTTAGTGAACCGCAGGTTTAATACGACTATTCCTTATCAGAAAATAACGACGGATACTTCAGAGTTTAAATACCATTATCTGAACGAAAATGGTTTGATTTGTACAGGTAAGCTTTATCTAGACCCGTTTATGGATTTGTTTAATAGAGAAATAATCTCCTACAGTATATCTAAAAAACCAAGTGCAGAGTGTATTATGTCGGCTCTTAGTAGAGCCATTGAAATCACTAAAAAATGCGAGTTTAGAAGAACTTTTCATAGCGATCAGGGTTGGGCATATCAGATGAATGCTTATGTGAATAAGTTAAAAGAAAATAAAATATTTCAAAGTATGTCCCGTAAAGGTAACTGTCTGGATAACTCTCCGATGGAAAGTTTTTTCGGTATTTTGAAGCAAGAAGTATTCTACGGTAAGGTTTATGAAAGTTATGAACAACTTGAAGAAACAATTAATAATTATATATGGTATTACAACAATAAACGGATTAAATCGAAACTAGAATGGCTGAGCCCCGTAGGGTTCAGAGAAAAGTGTTTAAATTTAAAAATCGCATAAAAAAGAGGAATGGATTTCTCCATTCCTAAAAAGTC